>JAGBGB010000137.1 GCA_017936205.1 Oscillospiraceae bacterium | reverse complement strand
CTCTACAGCTGTTGCTGCTGCCCAAATTAGAGGTCATGACCAACAGGGTATTTTTAAAGTCTACCGTCCGTCCGTTGGAATCCGTCAGCACCCCATCCTCCATAACCTGCAGCAGAATGCCGGAAATATCCCGATGCGCCTTCTCTATCTCATCTAATAGGATCAAGCTGTAGGGTCGGCGGCGGACTCGCTCGCAGAGCTCTCCTCCCTCCTCATGGCCTACATAACCGGGGGGAGCTCCGATCAGGCGGGAAACGCTGTGCTTCTCCATATACTCCGACATATCCACACGGATCATGGCAGACTCGCTGCCGTAAACCGCCTCTGCAAGCGCCTTGCACAGCTCCGTCTTCCCCACTCCCGTGGGCCCGGTAAAAAGCATGGCTGCTACAGGTCTCTTTCCGTCTGCTAAACCGCTTCTGCCTCTGCGGACCGCCTCAGAAGCAGCTCGAACCGCCTGTGTCTGTCCCACCACTCGCTTCTCCAAGGTCTGCTCTAAGTTTCGAAGCCGCTGCTTCTCTGTCATGGACAGAATCCCTACAGGAATCCCTGTTCTGCCGGAAACTGCCGCTGCCACATCCTCCTGTCCCACCGTCCCCCGACAGGGTATCGCTACACGGAGGCGATCTCGTAAAGTTAAGGCTCGCTCATACTCCCCTGCATCCACCGCCTGCAGGAGCTCCTGTGTTCTGTGCCCCTGTATGGTACGGCTCAGTCTGGCGCAGGCTGCCCCCTCATCCAGCAGATCCACTGCCTTGTCCGGGAGAAATTTGTCACTGAGATAACGGCAGGACAGCTCCACCGCTGCTAAAATGGCCTCCTCGCTAATAGAGATCCCGTGGTGTGCCTCCAAGCCTGACCGCAGACCACGGAGGATCTGCTCTGTTTCCTCCTTCGTAGGCTCCCGAACCTGTACGCAGCGGAACCGCCGCTCCAGAGCCGCATCCTTCTCAATAAACTTCCGATACTCCTTGAGGGTAGTGGCTCCGATGACCTGGATCTCACCCCTTCCAAGGGCAGGCTTCAGGAGGTTTGCCGCATCAATGGCTCCCTCCGCAGCACCGGCTCCCACCAAGGTGTGCATCTCGTCAATGAAGAGGATCACATTCTTCACCCTCCGCAGCTCATTGAGCATATCACGGATCCGTTCCTCGAATTCTCCACGATACTTGGTTCCCGCAAGGACACTTGCCATGTCTAAGGACAGCAGCCGCTTCCCACGGAGCTGCTCCGGCACGTGCCCGGCAGCAATGTACTGAGCCACACCCTCTACAATGGCGGTTTTCCCCACTCCCGGCTCCCCTATGAGTGCCGGGTTGTTCTTATGCTTCCGTGACAGGATCTGCAGAACGGTCTCGATCTCCTTCTGCCTGCCGATCACAGGCTGCATGGTATCTGCACGCTCCACCAGATCTACACCGAACTGGTCAAGCATTCGTGTCATTTGCATGGTTTTCTCCTTTCGGACAGCTTTGTCCTGTGTCAATTTGGTAAACAGAAGGTCTACATCCACTCGGCACTCCTGCAGGAGCCTGTAAGCCCCACTCTCCTGCTCTCGCAATAAGGAAATGGCAAGGGGCTCCTGCCGCCTTAGTGCTCTCTTGGCGGCAGCTGTCAGAGCCGTAGGCAGCTGTCGGGTTGGGCTGCCTCTGCCACGGAGGCGTAGGAGGCAAGCCAGAAGCTCCTGGGCAGTCAGTCCCTGACAGTCCCATACAGGGTCATGCTCCATAAGCACTGCGATCAGCAAATGGCTCGTGCCTACTCCACTGTGCCCCAGCAGCCCTGCCAAGGCATAGGCACGGCGCAAACAGGAGTGATAATCTCCATATTTTCCCATACCATTCCCTCCTTCCATCGAAAATTTTTGCCTTTTTGAAAAAAATCTATACAAGTGACTTGCTTTTTTCTGAAAACATGATAGAATGGAGAGGCAACTAAAAAATATAGGAGGCATAATCATGGCATACTACATCACTGACGCTTGCGCAAAGTGCGGCGCTTGCGCTGACAACTGCCCTCTCGGCATCATCACCGAAGGCGATGACAAGTACGTTATCGACGCTGACCAGTGCATCGAGTGCGGCTCCTGCGCAGCAGCTTGCCCTCTGGAAGCCATCGAGCAGAACTAAGTTCTAAGAAAAAACACGCCGTCCGAAAGGACGGCATGTTTTTTAAGATAACGATGAAGGAAGAACTTTGGAACGGCATCGTCCTGAAGCAGGGCCCCTTCCGACTGGGGACGGACTCGGTGCTCCTATCTCACTTTCTCACCCTGCCACCCGGAGCCTGTGTTGCGGATCTGGGTGCCGGCTGCGGCACTTTAGGGCTGCTGTTGGCTGCAAGAGACCCCTCCTGCACCGTCACAGGCATTGAGCTGGACCCGGAGGCCTATGCGCTGGGTCTGGAAAACTGTGCCTTGAATGCCCCCTCCCGTCTGAGGCTGCTCCACGGAGATGTGAGACAGATCCGTGAGCTCCTGCCTGCCGGGAGCTTTTCCTGCGTAGTCAGCAATCCCCCCTACTTCCCTGTAGGCAGTGGAAAGGCTGCCAATGCCTACCGCAGCGAGCTGACCTTGAATCTAAAGGAGCTGTGCGAGGCCGCTGCCTGGTTACTACCCAGCGGAGGCCGCTTTGCGCTGGTGCACCGCCCGGAACGGCTGTGCGACCTGATTTGGGAGCTCCGCAGCCACGGCATGGAGCCCAAGCGGATCCAATTCGTCCGACATAAAGCAGATGCCCCCGTGTGTCTGGTTCTCATAGAAAGCCGCCGCGGCGGAAAGCCCGGCTTGCAATATTTACCTGATTTTATTGAATTCAACCCTGACGGCACGGAGACAGAAGCCTACCGTACCGCCTACCACAGAGGAGACAGCCTATGAGCGGAATGTTGTATCTGGTTCCCACCCCCATTGGAAATTTATCGGATGTTTCCCAGCGTTGTCGGGACACCCTTGCCAATGCGGATTTCATTGCCGCAGAGGACACCCGTGTAAGCCTGCGGTTGCTGAATCATTTGGATATTAAGAAGCCCCTTGTGAGCTACTATGAGCATAACAAGGAGCAGAGCGGTCCCAAAATCGTAGCACGGATCTTAGAGGGGGAGACCTGTGCACTGGTCTCCGATGCAGGCTCCCCTGCCATCTCCGATCCCGGCGAGGATCTGGTGCGGCTGTGTGCAGAGGCAGGGATCCCGGTCTGTGCCATTCCCGGTCCCTGCGCCGCCATTACGGCGCTGAGCATTTCTGCCCTCCCCACAGGGCGGTTCTGCTTCGAGGGCTTCCTGTCCACCAACAAGAAGAGCCGTCGTGCCCACTTAGATGCCCTTCTGGGTGAGAATCGCACCATGATCTTCTACGAAGCTCCTCACAAGCTCCGTGACACCCTGAAGGATCTGTCTGCCGCCTTCGGTGAGGAACGTCGGATCTCCCTGTGCAGAGAGCTGACCAAGCTCCACGAAGAAGTCCTCCGCATGACCCTGAGAGAAGCCTGCGCCTACTACGAAGCACAGGAGCCCCGTGGGGAATATGTGCTCATTGTAGAGGGTGCTCCCCAGGTCAAGGAAGAAGCCCTCACGGAAGAAACCGCCCTCACCATGGTCGCCCGGCGGATCGAGCAGGGCATGAGCAAGAAGGATGCGGTCAAGGAAGTCTCCAAGCTCACCGGCTTCCCCAAAAACGCCCTCTACGAAGCCGCCCTAAAATAAGCACTCTCCTGTTCCCTTATACAGTCCCCTCTCACCAAATTCCGATTTAGGTTATCACCTTTAATAAGGTTGGTACAATATATAGGTTATCATCCATTGAAATAGTGTGTTCTTCGCAAGGAAAACCGCTCATCGTTGGATGTTGCTCCACAACATTTTCGGTTGCCCTTACTAAAGGTGATAGTCTAAATTCCGATTTATCGACGAGCGTTTCGTACAACACCGTAGGGAACGGCCTGCGTGCCGGTCCGTGCACCACCATCACGGAAAATGTCCTTAAATCG
>JAGBGB010000136.1 GCA_017936205.1 Oscillospiraceae bacterium | reverse complement strand
TGCTCTAAAATATCTTCAATGCGTTCCATATACTGCTTGGGGAATTTGGGGTTGTGGAAGCGTTCCAGCTTCCCGTTTGGCAGGTTGATCTTGGTCATGCCGCCCCCGCCTAAGGAGATAATGGAGTGCAGCTCCTCCATCATGTAGATATTATACAGTCCTTCATAGCCCGGCTTACACCAGCCTACATTTTCGAAGCTGCCGGACATATATTTCTGCCTGTACAGGTAGTAGGGGGCGTAGCCACGGCTGCGCAGCAGCTCCTCCGCATCAGTGAGCATTTGCCGCACAGTCTCCTCCTCGGGAAGATCCAAACGGGCGAAGAACAGGTCTGCACCCTTCTTCATAGCCAGAGTATGGACGGTGATGTTGCTGGGATCCAGAGCCAGAACCTGCAGCAGACTGTTACGGAAGCTGTCACGGCTCTCACCGGGCAGACCGGCGATCAGATCCATGTTGATGCCCTCGAAGCCTGCTTCTCTGGCTTGATGGAAGGCTTCTACGGTTTCTTGGGCACTGTGACAGCGGCCGATGGCTTCTAAAATAGGATCGTTCATGGTCTGGGGATTGATGCTCATACGGTCACAGCCCATGGAGCGTATGCTGCGAAGCTTGGGCAGATCCAAGGTATCCGGGCGACCACCCTCTACGGTATATTCTATCAGCTCACTCAGGTCAAAATGCGTCTGAATTGCTTCCATAAGCCGCAGCATTTGAGGGGTGCTGAGGGTGGTGGGGGTGCCGCCGCCAATATAAAGGGTGCGGATCTTCCGTCCGGACTCCTTCAGGAGCTTACCTACATGGGCGATCTCCCGTTCCAATGCGTCCAAGAATTGAGGCAGCAGCCCCTTGGCATGCTGGATCCCTGCGCTGACGAAGCTGCAATAGGCACAGCGAGTAGGGCAGAAGGGAATGCCGATGTAGAGGGAAATGTCTGTGGGACGGAGCTTCTCTACAGCCCTCACTGTAGCTGCGGATGCCTCCAGGCACAGCTTCCGACGGGCGGGGGATACATGGTAACGATCCTTCAGCAGCTTGTCTGCAGAGGACATAGTACCGCCCTCTAAGAGGTGCTTGCTGGTGAGCTTACTGGGTCGGACTCCCGACAGGCTGCCCCAATCCGGGGGATCCCGAAGCTGAATGGCAGCTTCATAATAGCAATTCTGCAGCAGCCGACGGCGAGAGGGAACATCTGCCTTTGCCACAGAAAGACGCTTCCTTGCATAGGCGGTTTTTCCGTGGAGGGTAATAGAAGCAGTGGCGGTGAGCCACTGCTTTCCCACAGAAAGGGCAGAAACAGCCCCATCCCCTTGGAAGGGAGCGTTTACAGGCTCCATGGCCTCCTCCGGGAACAGTGCCAGCTGTAATTGTTCAACGGCATAACGATCGTCATGCCCCTTCAGGTATAGCTTCATGTGAGACTCCTTTGCGTAACATAGGGATTCTCTCTGCGTTCGATTGCGAGACTGCTTGCAGGCCCATGACCGGGGAAGACACGCAGATCTTCCTTCAGAGCAACTACACGGTTCAGACTGTGTACCATATCGAACCAGCTTCCACCCAGATCCGTTCTGCCGCAGCTGCCTGCAAAGAGGGTATCTCCGGTGAAAATGGCATCCTCACAGAGCAGGCACACAGAGCCACGAGTATGACCGGGGGTCTCCAGAACGGTGAAGCTCAGCTTGCCTATAGAGATTCGGTCTCCTTCTTCATACTCGTCTGTATAATGGAGCAGACCTTGAGTCAGGTAAGGAGGCAGGGTCACGTCCTTGGGATTCAAATAGATAGGGCAGTGGAGTGCTTCATACAGAGGCTTCACCGCACCGATGTGGTCGAAGTGACCGTGGGTCAGGAAAATTGCCTGAACCTTCAGGTTCAGATCTCGGATCCTCAGGAGAATTCGATCCGGCTCATAGCCCGGATCAATGATCACTGCATTGCCCTCGTCATCGCTGACCAGATAGCAGTTTACCTGATAATCGCCCAAAACTAAGGTTTGTATCTTCATATCCAACCTCCTTGCACATACAGAACCATTATACACAATATCCATAGGAAATTCAAGAGATTTCGTACATTTCTCTCCACCTTTCTGCCCCAAAGACGCAGACAAAACACAGCAGCCCCAAAGCATATCCCTATCATAGTGCAAGCTCCCCCCCCGTAGCCATCCGGTTTCCCCAT
>JAGBGB010000135.1 GCA_017936205.1 Oscillospiraceae bacterium | reverse complement strand
GGATGGTATTATCCTTGATCAAGGTAAGCGGTCATGTCCTCCATGGGCTGTACACTTTCCATAAGCTGCTGCATATAGTCTCGGTCTACATCATCTGCCATTAAACAGAATAAATAATCTCCATCTGTCCAGTACCAGTAGTAGGTCGTTCTCCGTCCCCTCCCGAAGGGCAGATCGTGATCTATCCGTATTGATAGCACCTCATGGTTTTCGATCTGTAGGACCTCTGACTGTGCTTCCGGGTTACTATCTCGCAAACAAGCGATAGTATATTCTACCTCCGGGGCTCGTATCGCAAGCTCCTGAGAAAACAGTATCTGCTGTACAATGCTGTTCATCTGATCTATGTAACGACTCCATCCTACCGAAAAGCTGGTGGGATTTTCGGGCAATCGATCTGTGTACCAATCATAGTCCGAAAAGAATTCCTTTGTCTCTTCATCTAAGAGAGGATGAAAACGCACGCTGTCATTTCCTACTTCGATTCGTTCCGCACTTTCTATACTGAGCTCCTTGGTAGGCAGATAGAAGGTTTCAATGGCATCCGGAGCATTTTCATTTGCAAAATCATCATAAAACTTCACTTCAAGAGAATAGCAGCTGTTTGGTATTTCTTCCAAGGAAAAAGGGAATTCCCGTACCTCCGCGCCTCCGAGAGTGAAGAAGTGAGAGGCAAAGGCAGCACTCACAAACAGAGCCAAGGCAGCAGCAATGAGGATGGCTCTGCGCAGGGGCTTGAAGGGCTTCTTCTTGCCGGGGACATGGTCATAGAAGTCCGAGGTGGGCTGGATATTGGTCTGCTCTTCTTCAGGCACATCAGCAAACTGGGCTTCTGTGGCTGCAAGAAGGGCTTCCTGAAATTGAGTCATAGGTTTCATCGTTATGGTCTCCTTTCATAGCATTTCTGAATCAGGGCTTTCCCTCTGGCGAGCTGCTTGCGAACTGCCCATTCCTTCCGACCTAAGAGCTTTGCGATCTCTTTTACGCTCAATTCCTGCACGAATCGCAGCATCAGAACCTCACGGTATCGGTCAGGCAGGCTGTTGATGGCTTGCAGCAGCCGCTCATAATCCTCAGATGCCACAATTTCCGCAAACAGGTCATCCTTCGCAGGTAGAACCATGTCATCAATGCTTGTATTTTTCTTCTCCTGCTCCTTCAGATCCAGAGCAGCATGCTTGGCAGCAGTCAGGACATAGGCTCGTCGGACCCGTGGATCCTCAGGAATGCGATTTCGGAGCCCATAGAGCTTCAGCAGTGCATTCTGCACCGCATCCTCTGCATCAGCTTGATTCCCAAGGATCCGCTGAGCCACAAACAGCATCTGTCGGTGGTATGCCAGAAACAGCTCATCAAAATTCATATTTGCAGGTTCCTTTCTCTTTGAGTGCACTCTACTTAGTAAGACGGTTTTTATGAGGGAAATTGGACAAAATTCCAAAAAAGAAAAGGATTGTTCTTTCTGCCTTGATTTGGTATAATAGAAAGAAAAAAGGAGGAACAATTTATGGATCGAAAAATCAAATGGGGCGTTCTGGGAACCGCCTATATTTTTGAGCGGGATACCGCCGAGGGCATGAGACAGGCGGAGAACTGTGAGCTCTATGCCATTGCAGGCAGATCTATGGAGAAGGCTCTGCACTTCAAGGAGAAATACGGCTTCCAAGTCGCCTACGGCAGCTATGAGGAGCTTCTGAAGGATCCCAATGTAGAAGCCATCTACAATCCACTGCCCAATACCATGCACCATGAATGGACCATCAAGGCACTGAAGGCAGGGAAGCATGTGCTCTGCGAAAAGCCCCTTGCCCCCACAGAGCAAGATGCAAAAGAGATGTTCGCCGCAGCAAAGGAAGCCGGTGTGTATTTAATGGAGGCATTCGCCTACCAGCACAGCCCTTACATTGCCGCATTGGAACAGGAGCTCCGCAGCGGCGTGATCGGTGAGCCCAAATATATGGAGGCTGCCCTGATCACCTCGGACTATGTGCCGGAAAACATTCGTATGCGACGGGACACCTTAGGCGGCTGCACCTATGATCTGGGTGTGTATTGCAGCAGTCTGATCCTGAGACTGTTAGGCAAGGAGCCTGTTCGGGTACAGGGCATCAGCAGCTTCTCCCCGGAGGGCATCGACCTGTTTACCAGCGTGCTAATGGACTTCGGGGGAGGCATGAAGGCAACCTTCGATTGCGGCATGGTTCTGGCTACGGAGAAGAACTCCTTCCTGAACCGCTTCCAGATCCACAGCACCTTGGGCTCCATTGAGTCTGTAGAGTTCGGCTTCAATTCCCCCGGTGAGCTGAGCTATCGTCTCAAGACCTTCGACGGCAGGGATGAGATCAAGGTCGTTTCCGTCCCCCACAACTACCGTCTGGAGGTAGAGCAGTTAGGTCGCTGCATCGCAGGAGAATCCCAGCCTCTGGTAACAGAAGCCTTCTCCCTCGCCAATGCCCGAACCGTAGACCGCATCCTCACCGCCATCGGCTACAACAAGTAACCCACCCTTTCCCAAACAAATCCCAAAACAGCCACCGTCAAATTCCGATTTATCGTACCATTCGTAGGGGCGCGCATTGCGCGTCCGACAACCACCAAGAATTGGTGGTTGTGAAAAATGTTTCGTTTTTTGGAGAAATTACATCATTTTCGGTGGTTTTGGTGTTCAGGGCGTAACGCCATGAACCGGCCGCGCAATGCGCGCCACAACGAAGGGGTAAATCAAACTGTGCGATAAATCGGATTTGTGTTGTCCGTATTGGCGATCTTCTTGGGGGAACGAATACAAAATAGCATAAAAACACTGTCGGGTGGTTCCCTGTAATTGGGAGCCACCCGACAGCCGCTTATGATACTGTTTCTTGATAAAATGGTTTGAAAACCATTTTATTGCAGGATGAATATCCTGCACCGCCTATGGCGGCAAGAACAGTATTACACGGCATTTCTTGGCGGCTTTGCCGCCATGCCGCTTACCGCGGCATAATAAAACGGTTCATCCGTTTTATTAGAAATAAGTATGATCAGTTGCTGCGGAAAAATCGCAGCGCTGTGTCGGAGTAGGCAAACAGTGCCTTGCACAGGGTCAGGAGCTGACCGGTGCGGTTGTTGCCGTAGGTATCCGCACTGTAACGGAGGGTGGGAGACACCTGAGTATCTCCACTGTATACCGCTGCAGAAACCACACTGCGCAGCTCCGCTGCCAGCAAGCCGTCGAAGGAGAAGGCATAGCGGTTCTCTCCCGCACCGTATACCTCTAATTCAGAAACCACTGCAGTCTGCGTCTGACCCAAATAATCCACATAGGACAGGCGGAGACTCAGATCCTTCAGATCCCCCTTGTAGGCAGAGGTATCGATCACATACTTCAGAGCCACCTTGCTCTCCAGATTCAGTGCCTTACCTGCCCATGTAACGGTGGGAGCGTCCAGATCGTTCAGGGTAACATTGTTGTTGCCGAAGGTCACAGCATTCAGATCACTGAGGAAGGTGCGGTTTGCCTCCGTCATGGCTGCATCTGCCAGACTGTCGGTACGGTAGCCCTTAAAGCTCTGAGCAGCGGAGCCGTAGCGGAGCAGGTCGGCACACAGGGCCTTCAGTGTAGCACTTGCCCCTTCCTTATTCAGCTGGGAGTAGGCATACTGTGCCACGGAATACCGATCCTCATGAGAGAGGAATTCCCGTCCCCCCTTGGTCATATGGAGGGTTGCAGAAACCGTATCATTCATATTGATGGCAGCAAAGCCCTCAAGGGTAAAGTAATAATAACTGCCCGTCAGCACAGGCTGGATCTGCATGGATCGTCCGTCATAGAGCTGGCACTGCAGATAGAAGCTGTCATAGCCCTTCAGCAGAGCTGCTTCCACAGCATAGTTGATGGAAATATCACTTGCTAAATTCAAGGTGTGCTTGATCACGATGCTTTCATCCACCTTGGGACCACCCAGCTCCCATGTAAGGATGGGATAGCCCCTGTTGATGCCCTCTGCATCTGCTGTAAATGCCTGTCCCAGGGTGGGAGCAAGGGTCTTCATTGCTTCATCGGAGACCTGGGTGCAGCTCTTCAGGATCATAGAATTGGCTGTCTTATACAGCCGCAGGGAGCCTGTGGAGTAGCAGTTTTCTGCACCGCTGTTGACCATGTCCGTGCCGCCTGCACCTACCAGACCATAGCGGTTGCCCACATTGTAGCAGTTCCGCAGCCAAGTATTCTCGATCCCCGCAGACAGGATGCCTACAAAGCTGCCTGTGGAGCTGCCTGTGGTCTTTGCCGTGACCACACCGGTGTTATAGCAGTTCTCTACGGTGACATTACTGCTGTTGATTCTGCCGATGAGACCACCACTGTTGGAATTGGCATAGACTGCCGCCTTGTTATAGCAGCTGCGGATGGTAGCATTGGCATAGACTCTGGCAACCAGTCCCCCTGCATACTGCTTGGCAAGGACAGTTCCGCTTTCAATACCCAGATTCTCGATCACACCATCGGACACAATGCCGAACAAGCCACCGTGATTTCCTTGGGTGCGTACATTCAAATTGCTGATCTTATGACCGCCACCGTCGAAGCTGCCCTTAAAGTAAATTGTCCCGGAGGCATAAGCCCCACCGATGGGCAGCCAGGGTCGGGATCCCAGATCCAGATCTGTGGTCAGGAGGAATTGCTGTCTCAGGAATCGTTCTCCCTTCCCTACAAGATAGGCCAGCAGCCGCAGATCTGCCTCCGATTGGATCAGGTTGATACCATCCTTCTTTTGGAAGGAGGTGCTTGCTTGTGCATTCTCCCACTGCAGGACGGGATACAGCTGATTCTTCGTCAGATAGTCCTCTGCAAAGGCGGTTCCCATTTCTGCTGCCTTTCCCTGAAGCTGGGCAGCAGTGAGGGTTCCGCTGCCGGTAATGACCAGGGAGTTCTGCGTGCCCACCAAGGAGCCCGTATCAATGGCATAACAGTTCTCCATTTTCGCAGTCGTAACGGAGGCGTGGCTGACACCGAGCAGACCAAGTCCGGAGTCGGAGCCCTCGTAGCAGTTCTTGACTGTAAAGTTGGTGGTATCCCCTGCCAGATAGCCTATGACACCGCCCACGGAGCTGTAGGCACTAACGGAGCCTGCGTTGTAGCAGCTCTCCACCAGACAGTTGGTGGGGCCTACCATGCCCACCAGACCGCCGACGATGGTTCTGCCGCTGACCGTAGCCCGATTGTAGCAGCCACGGATCACGGTGCCATTGCGGATGGAACCTGCCAAAGCAGAAACCTTCCCGGTACCCATTACAGTACCGCTTTCGATACCAAGGTTCTCTACGGTCGCTCCTGCCAGTCTGCCAAAGAGACCTACATAGTTATTGCCGGAGGTAATGCAGAGATTTTCGATACAGTGACCATTGCCGTCAAAGGTGCCTGCAAAGGAACGGTCTGTGCCGATGGGCATCCATTCCCGTTGCTCCAAGTCAATATCTGCCATGAGGCGAACGGTCTTCCCTGCGAAGGTATTGGCATCCACATTGACTGCCTTTGCCAGAGCTCGCAGCTCTTGGGCTGTGGAAATTTCGTAAACCCCCTGCTCGTTGGGAGTCAGAGTGGGCAGCTCCACCCCATAGGCGAAGACCTGCAGCAAGGGATATCCCCCATTCTGAGGATAGAGAGAATCTGCATAGAAGGCGGTTCCCAGAGTTGCCGCTGCTGCCTTCAGATCAGCCCCAGCCAAAGCAGTGCAGCCGCTGAGGGTGCAGGTGCTCCCCGAAGGAACAAGGGAATAGCTGCTGATGCCATGACAGTTGCTCATGGTAACAGACAGGGCGCTTGTACTGATACTTGCTGCAAGGCTTCCCTTAGCGGAGCCACTGAGGGTAGCGGAACTGTAGGAGTTCTTCATAACGGTATTGGAGGCAGAACTGGATAGGAAGCCTACCAAGCCTCCCGCACTGGTGCTTGCACTGACAGAGCCGGTACAGTAGCAGTTGGACATGGTCAGCTTTCCGGACATACCAATAAGGCCGCCGGTTTGGCCTGTGCCGCTGATGCTGGCTCGACTGAAGCAGTTCTCCATGGTTCCGGAGAAGGAGCCCACCAGAGCACCTGTCTTATAGTTGCCTACCACCCGTCCGCTGAGAATGCCAAAGTTGCGGACCGTGCCTCGCATAGCGCCAAAGAAACCGGCATAATAGTTCCCGGTGGTCACGCTGAGATTCCGAATGCCGTAGCCCTGTCCGTCGAAGGTGCCACGGAAGGAGCGGCTGGTGCTGTTCTCTGTTTCGCTGCCACCGATGGGGATCCACTCACGGGAATCCAAGTCAATATTCTGTCCTAATTTTACGGTTTTTCCTGTGAAATCATCCTTGCCGCTGTTGACCGTATAGGCAAGGAGACGAAGCTCAGCTTCTGTATTCAGGACCAGATCCTCGGGAAGAACCGTATCACACTGCCATGTGAATACAGGGTAGCCTCCGTTTTCCCACTCACAGTCGTACATGAAGGCATCCGAAGGCAGAGAGTCCATAAGCTGAGCAGCAGAAACCTTCTTGTTGCCGCTGTAGCTTTCCAAGGTGGAATTATTGGTCACGGTGCTGCTCTTAATATTGGTGGTTGAGAAGCAATTCTTCACCGTAATGTGCTTGATCAGCAAGCTCTCCGTAACCGTGTTGTAGGAACCGATGAGCCCCAGCTTACCTAAGCCGTCCGTGAGGGTTCCCACATGATAGCAGGACAGGATCTCCGTTGTCGTAGCACTGGAAATATAGCCAACAATGCCACCTGCACCGCCGTCGGTGGAGCGGATGTTTGCGTGGTTATAGCAATTGCTGATTTTGGAAGTACCACCAAGCTGTCCCACAATGCCGCCACTGTTGCCTGCGGTGGAAATGACAGTTGCCCGATTGTAGCAGCCGCTAATGGTCACAGAGGAGCCGGCGCCAACGAGACCGGCAGATGCCTTGCCGCCGAAGACAATGCCGCTTTCAATGCCAAGATCCTTGATGGTAGCACCACCGGCCTTACCGAAGAAGCCTACAGAGCCTGCAGAGCGTTCAAAAACAAAGAGATTCTTGATACAATGCTTTCCACCGTCGAAGGTGCCCTTGAAGACCCCCTCACCGCCTCCCCCACCGATAGGGGTGAAGCTTCTGCCCGTCAGGTCAATGTCATTCATTAAGCGGACAGTTTTGCCTGCGAAGGTATCTCCGGCATTGACTGCCTTAGAGAAGGCATGGAGCTGCTCTGCAGTGTAGATCTCATAAACGCCCTCTGCATTGGCAGTCAGCTCTACAGCAGGATCCTTCCCACTGAGGAAGCTTGAAAAGACAGAAATTCCTCCCGTGGGCAGATACTTGTCCCGATCGCTTTCTTCCACAATGGGGGTAAAGACCACAGCAATATTGGCAGAGGTGACACCGCTGAGCGAAATACAGAGCTTGCGATATTCATCTCTTGACAGCTCTCCTGTGGGCTTGGGCGAGGTGGACAGAGCCGTTGCGTTCATGAGGCTGAACTTTGCAGTAGAGGGGCTGCAGATCTGTGCCAGAAGGGTCTTGCCGTTCAAGGTCAGCTCCGCAGTTTTCTTGTCCGAAGAAAGGGTCACTGCTGCCTTGGTATGGGCAAACCAGTAGATCTTGGAAGATGCGGAGCAGGTTATTTCATCCCGAAGGAGCACGCGGCTCCGATTGTCGAATAGCATCAAAGCACGGTTGGCAGCACTTGCACCATAGGCTTTATACGCATTGAGCATATTGACCTTGGCAAAGCCACCGTTATAGCTACTCTGATAGTCTGTGATCTGGCATTTGGCTGTAACCGTCTGCCCCCCCGTAGCATCGGGGTTAATAACAAGGGTATTCTGTCCCTCTGCACGCTTGCGGTAATAATTCCAGCGGAGTGCATCCGTGTCATAGCCACTTGAACTGGCATACCCACCACCATAGTCCGGCAGGCTGTAGCTATCCGATCCCAGATCCTCGAACCACCGTT
>JAGBGB010000134.1 GCA_017936205.1 Oscillospiraceae bacterium | reverse complement strand
CACGGATGTGGACAGTGGAGCCTATTACTATGAAGCCATGCTCTGGGCAGTGGAGCAGGGCATTACCAAGGGAACCACCAAGGATCGCTTCTCTCCCTTCAAGGAATGCACCAGAGCGCAGGTTGCTACCTTCCTGTGGAGAGCCATGGGCTGCCCCGAAGCAGAGAATGGAGAGGCTCCCTTCCGAGATCTTCCTGAGGATGCCTATTACTACGAGAGCGTCCTATGGGCAGTGGAGCAGGGCATTACCAAGGGTACAGGGAAGAACAGCTTCTCCCCGGATCGGAGCTGTACCCGTGGTCAGATCGTGACCTTCCTGCACCGAGCATATGTGGACCAAAATATGTGAATCCATATTTAGGTAAAAACAACGAAAGGAAATTGAGAGTATGAGAGCGACGATGAAAAGAACCCTTCTGATTTTGGCACTGATCCTGTCTCTTGGGATCCTTCTGCCAAGGCTGGCAACCACCGCAGATGCCGTGGAACCCGGCGGAAGCTGCGGAGAGAATCTGACATGGACTTTAGATGAAGAGAATGGGATCCTTACCATCTCCGGCACCGGTGCCATGGAGGATTATGAGATCTATGAGACCCCCTGGGAAGGGTATCGCTGGAATATTAAGAGCATTGTCATCGAAGAAGGCGTAACCACCGTAGGAACCGCAGCCTTCTATAGTTGCGGGTACCTTGAGAGCGTAAGCCTCCCTGACACGCTGCTGTCTCTGGGAGAGGATGCCTTCTATTTTTGCGATTGCTTGCAGAGTATTGTGATCCCCGGTGGAGTGACCTCCATAGGAGCAAATGCCTTTGCAGAATGCTACGGTCTGCAGACCGTGGAGCTCCCTGCAGCTCTGACCACCATTGGAGAGTATGCCTTCATCAATTGCAATCGGCTGACGAGCATTGAGCTCCCCAATGGGGTCAGCTCCATTGGAACGGGAGCCTTTGCACGCTGCGAAGGCTTGCAGAGTGTTACCCTGCCCCAGAGCCTGAAGGAGATCCCAAATCAGCTGTTTACCTGCTGTGCCCTCAAGACCGTGAGCCTGCCGGAGGGTGTGACCTCCATTGGGGAAGAAGCCTTTTCTTACATTCAGACCTTGGAAAGCGTATCCATCCCCGACAGTGTGCGAACCATTGGAGCCTGTGCATTCTCAGAATGCCTGGCACTGAAGACTGTGAACATCCCCCATGGCGTGACCCGTATTGAGGAGGGAGCCTTCCGGGTCTGTGAGCAGCTGGACAGCATCGTGATTCCCGATAGCGTTGAGTTCATTGGCGGCGATGCCTTTGGCTTCTGCGTCAATATGAAGTCCCTGAAGCTGAGTAAAAACCTGAAGACCATTGATGCAGGTGCTTTCTATTACTGCCGGAGTCTGACGGAGCTGGAGCTCCCCGATACCCTGACAGAGATCGGATGCAATGCCTTTGACAGCTGTATGGGGATCAAGACTGTGGAAATTCCCGAAGGCGTGACGGTCATTCAGAGCGCTGCGTTCTACGGCTGCAGCTCTCTGGAAAGTGTTAGCCTCCCTTCCAAGCTAAGTACCATTGCAGAGGCTGCCTTCTATGACTGCGCAGCACTGAAGAGCATTGAACTGCCTGAGTCTCTGACACGCATCGAGGGAGCGGCATTCTACGGCTGCAGCGGGATTGAAGAGTTCCACATTCCCTCCAAGGTCGACTACATCGGCGGTGGTGGGGTGTTTGAAGCCTGCACCTCTCTCAAACGGATCACCGTAGCTCAGGACAACGGCAGCTTCTGCTCCGATGCCTACGGCGTTCTCTTTAACAAGGACAAGACCCGTTTGATCAAGTGTCCCGAGGGCTTTGAGGGCAGCTATGTGATCCCTGCAAGCTTGACCTCTGTGAAGGATCGTGCTTTTGCAAGCTGTAGCGGAATGACCGCCGTCACCATTCCCAATACTGTGACCCAGATCGGGAAATATGCCTTTGCATCCTGCTCCTCTCTGAAGAACATCACCGTTCCCCAGAGTGTAAAGACCATTGGCTCCCATGCCTTCTATGAATGTGCCGCAATGGAGTCCATTACCCTCCCCGAAGGATTGGAGCTCCTGAACGACGGTCTCTTTGCCGCCTGCTCCTCTCTGAAGGAGATCACCATTCCTCAGTCTGTGACCCTGCTTTTGGAGGGTGCATTCTCTGAATGCAGCTCTCTGACCAAGATTCGGATCCCTGAGAAGGTCACCAAGCTGGGTTCCCAAGCCTTCTCCGGCTGCACCTCTCTGGAGAGTATCAATATCCCCAAGGGTGTGAAGTATCTGGAATCCGGTGTATTTGCCTACTGCCGGTCCCTGACAGAGGTTCAGATCCCCGAAGGCGTTCTGGGCATCGGTTTGGATGCCTTCCATCAGTGCACGGGACTGAAGAAGGTCAGCATTTCCTCCACAGTGACCCATGTCGGCGACGGCTCCTTCTCTGAATGCAGCAGCTTAGAGAGCATTGTGATCCCCTCTACGGTCGTCCGTGTGGGAGAAGGTGCCTTCTATAACTGCAGCGGCTTGAAAGCGGTTTACTTCCAAGGCCATGCCTTCGGGGTACAGGACAGCTCCTTTAACCAGTGTCCCAATGTAACCCTGTATTATCGTCAGGGTGCAGCAGGCTGGACCAGCCCCACTTGGAACGATATCCCCACTGCCATCTGGCCCGGCAGCAGCCCCCTTCCTCCTGTGTTCCCTGACCTGAAGAGCGATGCCTACTACTACACTCCTGTCGCCTGGGCAGTGAGGAAGGGAATCACCAGCGGAACCTCCAAGGATACCTTCTCCCCGGATCAGGGCTGCACCCGTGGGCAGATCGTCACCTTCCTGTGGAGAGCCATGGGCTCTCCCGAACCGGAATCCAAGGTCAATCCCTATGCGGATATTGAGAAGTCCGACTACTTCTACAAGGCAGTCCTCTGGGCGAAGGAGAACGACATTACCAAGGGAACCGGCAGAGGCAACTTCTCCCCGGATCAGGTCTGTACCCGTGCTCAGGTAGCTACCTTCCTGTGGAGAGCTCTGGGCTGTCCCTATGCAGATGAGATCACCGAGGAATTCACGGATTTAGAGGCGGATGCCTATTACACCGATGCGGTTATGTGGGCAGTGAGTGCAGGGATCACCAACGGTACCGGCAAGGGCTGCTTCTCCCCGGAGAAGACTTGCACCCGTGGTCAGATCGTGACCTTCCTCTACCGTGCTATGGGCTGAAATCTTCCGTAGCATCCAAGGCAACAGACAATGGGGAGCCTGCATCCCTTGTAGGCTCCCACCGAATAATACTGTTTCTTGATAAAATGGTTTGAAAACCATTTTATTGCAGGATGAATATCCTGCACCGCCTATGGCGGCAAGAAAAGTATTACACGGCATTTCTTGGCGGCTTTGCCGCCATGCCGCTTACCAGCGGCATAATAAAACGGTGAATCCGTTTTTAGGCTATCACCTTTCGTAAGCTTACTACCCAATAGGGTATTGCTCGCAAGCAAAAGACTGCACCGTGCGTAGGGGCGAAGCTGTGTCTTCGCCCGAGAAACTACCGAATGGCAAAGAGCATCGTTCTTTTTGAGTATGGTTCAAAAT
>JAGBGB010000133.1 GCA_017936205.1 Oscillospiraceae bacterium | reverse complement strand
TTGAGCTATACCAAGGCTTTGAAGCTGTTGGCTTTGCCTGCGGAAGAGCGTGAGGAATTCGTGAAGACTCACGATGTGGAGGATATGAGCACCAGAGCCTTGGAGCGAGCTCTCCGGGAGATGGAGGAGGCAAAGCAGGCAGAGCAACAGGAAAAGCAGAAGAGAGAAAAGGCTGAGGATCGTGTTGCTGCTCTGAAGGATCGGGTGGAAGCTTTGGAATCTGACCTTGAAGGGCTGAAGCTGGCCCATGCGGAGGAATTCGAAGATGAAGCAGCGAAGACCAAAGCAGCAGAAGAGAAGGTGAAGTCCGCTGCCGTAAGGGAAAAGATGCTTGCAGAACAGATTGAGTCACTGAGAAAAGAGGGGGAAAAGGCGAAGGCAGCCGAAAAGGCTGCGTTAGAGAAGCTGGAAAAGCTGAGGCAGAACCCCGAAATCCCCGATTCTTTGAAGGACAAGCTAAAGGCAGAAGCCAGAGCTGAAGCAACGAAGGAGGCTGAAGCAGAGCTTGCCAAGCGGAAAAAAGAGCAGGAGAGACTTGCAGCTGAGATCAAAAATGCCCAGAATGCACAGAAGGCAGCGGAAGAAGTCCGGCTGAAAGCAGAAGCGGAAGCTGCTCAGATCCGCAAACAGCTCGCCACCGCCAGCCCGGAGATGATCACCTTCAAGCTCCACTTCCGCCAGTTCCAAGAGGCCTTTATGGAGGCACAGAAGAACTATGAGGGGATCAGAGATGCAGATCCCTCTGCCGGTGAAAAATTAAAGGCAGCGATCCTGAAGGCACTGGAAAACTGCCGGAACAGCATCGACTAATAGACAAAGGGAGGTTTGATGTAATGATCGGGGAAAAGGGTCTGCTCAAAGCAATGAAGGCGGCTTGGAAAACGCCTCAGGGATATATTTTTGCGGCGATTGAAAGAAGTTTCTACATCCGATCGGAAGAATGGGAGGCACTGTTTCCTGTTGGCCTATTGCCTCGCAAGTGTCTTGCATTGGCAGTAGAGCACATCGGGGAAATCCCGCAGGATGGGGAGGCTTACTGCTGCACCAAGAAAATGGGGGCTCAAATGGTGACCACTGCTATGATTTATGAGGATAAGAGCCATCTGGAATCCGCAGAGTTTAATGAAACTGAAAAGGCAGAACGTACAAGGCTTATGTGGGATGGATATGAGCTGTGGCAGGAATATGGCTCCTTGCAAGTGATAGCCATCGATCCTGCCTCCAGAGAGATCGTAAGCGATGTCAAGCCCGGCAGAGCCTATGCTCGCGGTAGTAATGTGATATGGATAGACAAGGACATGATCGTTTGTGTACGAGGAAAGCTCATGCCCGGAGTTGCAAGGAAACACTTATCCGCCATGCAGTGGATTGGATCGGAGGTTGAAAATGAAGATTAAGTTTGTTATGGATGTAAAGGTGCCGGATGATTTGATTAGTGAGATTCCGGAGTTCCATGGTGCACTGCAGGATGCATTTGCGGATGTACTTATGGAGTACGGAATGACCACAGATGGAATCAGACGGAAGGCACCGGGAGGAGTGGAAGAGCGTGCCGAGGGGTAATACAAGACGCTGCAGCTGTTGCAAGAAGAAAATGCCGTCTACCCGCATCTCTCTCTGCGAGACCTGCCAGAAACTGGGGATGGGTTTGAGAATGCGTTCTGTGGCGGTACCTGCCACCGAGATCTTGGCAGTGGCAAAGGAACGGCAGTCCTTAGGTATGGATCCCATTGGGGAAATGAACATGAACGATGTGGCAGCATTAGCGAAGTGTTTTCGTTCGCCGTACCATACATATGGCCGCCTCCGGGGCTTTATCAATGCCACCGGGAAGCTGCCACCGGAGGAGTTTGAAAGGAGCAAGGATGAAATTATTTAGATGGGGTGTGACTCTGGACGGTAAGACCGTAGTTGTAAAGGCTGAGGATAGGCTGAAAGCCACCAAGGAAGCGGCAAAGCTCTTCGGCGCGCTATGGTCCGCAAGGGCGAGAGATATGGTCGTGGTCAAGCTGGGAAGTGCGCAGAAATGATCTATGAATTCAAAGAACCTACCAGAATGGTAGTGATCCATGCCCATTTCGGCAAAGCGGAGGTCAAAGCCTACTGTCCCTTCGATGCAAAGCTGCAGGCTGCGGGGATTTGGGGTGTACCCTTTGAAGATCTGCAGCGGGCAAAAGTGGGGATCGAGAATGAAGCCATGAAACAGCTTAAATCGGAACAAAACGGATAATTCCGAAACAAAACAGCAAAAACCGGAACATGGGATCCGAAATCGGGGGAAAGTCCGTAGCCTCTTATTTCGGATCCCGGTAGAATCATCGTGGATTGCTCATAGAGCCTAATCGTTAGGCTCTGCGAGGAGTTCGTGAAAAACAGGATAAACAGATACCTATCAAACATACGCGCACGCGCGCGTATGTTTGGGGCTTGGTAAGGACCTAAAGTTTTAACCAAATCTTAGAAAGGGAGGCATAGCAAGGTGAAGATCATGGAGAAGCTGTATAAGTGCAAGAATGGAATTGAAGAAAAGACCCAATTTTTTGTGGGAGACAACACTCGAGTACATCGCGGATGGAGAAAAGCAAGTAAGGAACGAAAGCAGGAGCAGAACATGCAGTCCTGTGTTCGGAAGGTAGCACGGATCCTGAACTGCAATTACGATCATAAAAACGGTCTGCTCCTGACACTAGATATGGATGAGATCGGAATTAACAAGCTGATCAGCAAACTCACAGCTGAGCAG
The DNA here is from genome assembly GCA_017936205.1 of Oscillospiraceae bacterium. Classification (GTDB taxonomy): domain Bacteria; phylum Bacillota; class Clostridia; order Oscillospirales; family Oscillospiraceae; genus JAZOXB01. The sequence continues at coordinate 361 of JAGBGB010000133.1, read as the reverse complement.
CAAGAAATCCTCCGGAAGCTTCGGACACCCTTGGGACAAATCGGCACCTGGGCAGCTGTCGGAAAGAGAAAGTATCCTGACAGCCTGGGTGAAGCAATAGAGGCGGCTCTGCAAGCCCTGAGAGCAGCGGTAGATCATCAGGTCACCCTATGGCTCCGCCGCATCAAGAGAAAGTACGATGGCAAGATCAAGGCTCTGATCGTTGTTTCGGATATGGATCATGAGACGGGGGAGTTGGTCCGCTGCCATGCTCACATCCCTCTAATGGCAGAGGGGATCTCCTGGGATCTGCTGCGCAAGGAATGGAAGCTTGGGTCTGTGGATATCCGCCAGTTCCGAAACCAACCGGATTATACCCCTA
>JAGBGB010000132.1 GCA_017936205.1 Oscillospiraceae bacterium | reverse complement strand
ATGGAACATTTTACGGATCAATTAAGGCTTCCACTCAAGTAGAAAACTTTTGAAAGTGATCCTCAAGGAGAAGCCTTTCCTCTAAGGTTCGGACTGCTCCTTCATCGGGGAGGCATTCCAGGAGGTAGACTGGGACATCGGTGCAAAGCTCCAGGAAGAGATCCAAGGCTTTTGCGACAAAGTCGGGATCCCAGCGGTGGATGGTGATCTCGGGATATATGGATCGCATTGCTTCGGCGGAAGAAATGCGGGAGATTCGATTTTCTTTTGCCTGGCGCAGGAGCACCAAGGCTTTGAGGGGTGCGGATTCATTGCGGTAAATATTGGAGGAACCGGCATAGGGCAGGCCAAAGGCATGCCAGGTATCCCCTATCTTACGAATACCTGCCCGGTCTCCGTTCAATATCTCAGCACCCATGTATTTTTCCCACAGGGAAGCCTGGGTGGATTTCCCGGTTCCTGAGGGCGCTGTAAACAGGATACCTCTGCCATTGCTGCGGATAAAGGCAGCGTGGAGTAAAAGGGCGTGACGGTGAAGCATGACAGATTCAAGACCAAGAAGATCCACAACTGCCTTGGAGGTGCTTAAAAACTTTACCGAATCCGGGAGATAATGGCAGAAAAGCGCACTGGGATTATCTGCACTCCAGGAAACGCGGGCATAGGGGCTGTCTGTTCCTGCGATGCACCAAAAAATACTGTAGCCGGTCTGCCAATGGTAATAACGGCAGACCCCTCTGACAGTTCCTTCATCATTGGGGAAGGATAGGTCAGAAACGGGCAAAAACCGGAAGGTGAGGTCCGGCTGGCAGGGAGATGTCAAAAAAGCATTTGTATCCGGAGATATGCTAACCTCAAAATCAAGGTCACACCGGATCTTTATTTGGCAGATATCAAAGAATAGTGTCATATTTTTTGATTGCGTGAAAAAGCGGTCATGCAGGGGGCTGCATGACCGCTTTCACGAAACGGTGTTTTTGGGATGTAAGACTCCTTATGCGCCGAAAGGAGCAAGGGAAGATGTAGGACCATTATAGCATACGCCATCAAAGCTGTCATTAGGTCCAAGCTGAATACCACCCTCAACGGCAGCACAAGCATTACTGGTAAACAGCATAACACCTTGCATATCCCAAACGCATGTACTAGCTTCCGTATTATTGATGGGTGTACCGTGGGTCCCATTCTCATAGCCTGCGCATCCGCTGGCAATGTTTTGGGTCAGGGAAAAGCGCTCGATGAAAATTGTGGGCTTTACATAGGTTTCTTTCATAGTTTTCCCCTCCTTCTCAGCGGCCAAACCAGCCGCGGAATGCATTGAACAGGCTTGTTACGAACTGCTTAATCTGCTCCTGAATTGCCTCGACATCGGGCTGCTCAGGCTCAGCAGGCTCCTCAGGATTCTCGATCTCCACGTTGGGACCGGAGGGCTCTGTGGGCTCCTCAGGCTCAGTGGGCTGCTCAGGCTCTACAGGAGTCTCAGGATCGGTGGAATCCTCAGTCTCAGGAGCGGAAGCTCTCAGGCTGTATGCCGCAACAGGCAGTACATCAAACTCCTCAGATGCAAGAAGAAGTTCATCGATAGAAGCTTCCGCGATTCCGGTCTCAGTGTCAGCATCAGAAACGATAAACTTTACCTTAGTAACAGACAGGATTCCGGGGCCTTCATTCTGAATAATCACATAGCCATTAGCATCAGGTGTCACCTGATAGAAGAGGTCAGTAGAGTGGTCCACAGTAACCTCGCCCTGAATTGCGTTTCCATCGGCATCCACGTCGGAGACATTTGCAACAGCGTAGCCACTTTCTCCCTGAGAAGCTTCAGGTGCCTTCAATGCGACCTGAACAATCGTTTCATTGGAGCCTGCATTGAATGCAATGCTCTGACCTGCAGCAAGGTAAACCTCATTCTTAGGACCGTAGCTCTCATATACCGCCATAGCATTTTCATAGTTATCGGTGGAGTCGCCGTCAGTATCCCCAACGATCACTCTATCGATAAATACTGCGCCATTGGTCAAAGTGCTACCATCAAAGGTACCTGCCTCAATCAGGAAGTCACGAACACTTGCAAAGTAAGCATTCATCTCGTCGCCATAAGCGCCCGCAACTGTCTCGTCCACTTCCCCAGTAGTTTCATCCGGAGTGGTATCCATGGGATTGTAAATCTTAATGCCATCCAGGTAGTATTCCAGTCTTCCCACATTTTCAGCTGCTGCGGTAACAGTGATAGTTACCTCACCGCCATTGCCCGGCTTTGCAGGAGTACCGGAGATGACGCCATCCGGAGAGATCTTGATGCCTGCAGGCAGCTTTTCAGCAGAAAATTCATAATCATCGCTGCCGCCGCTGACATAATCGTT
>JAGBGB010000131.1 GCA_017936205.1 Oscillospiraceae bacterium | reverse complement strand
CATTGCGCGTCCGACAACCACCAAGAATTGGTGGTTGTGAAAAATATTTCGATTTTTGGAGAAATTTCATCATTATCGCTGGTTTTTGTGTTCATGGCGTTACGCCATGAACCGGACGCGCAATGCGCGCCCCTACGCAGCGATACATCAAACTGTGCGATAAATCGGAATTTGAAGACCGAAGGGATGCTTTGGGACGGCTCCGGTGATGGGGGACATCATCGGAGCCGTCCCTTGGTTAGCTGTGGGAGTTGGTTGCTTTATGCTGAGTTTCTTTAGAAAGCAGTCATTTTTTAATGGCTACTTTCTATAGCCCGAAAGGGCGTAGAACCTCGTACAAGACGGCTTATGTGCCAAACCGTGCACATAAGGTTCAATGAAAATTGTCTACTCTTAATTGGATAGCAGTATTACTCCATTTCATAGAGGCAGATGTACCATTGCTCGTCAATGGTGCCGCAGATGAGGAAGCGGTCATGGTCCAGCCAGCCCATCATTCGCTCCTTCATGGAAGGATCCCGATCCAGCGTGACCATGGTGCCTGTTTCCCGATCTACCATGGCAATGGCGTTGACCCCTAAGCTGCCGACTTGGGGATCCGCATTGGCAATGCAGAACTTGGTTCCGACTCTGTTGTGGGTAAAAACAGGATTCGGGAAGCTGTCGGCAAGGTCTGCAAGGAGGTAGCTTCCCTGACTTTCTAAGTCCAGAACTCTCAGATCTGATCCTTCCCAACAGTAGGCGAAGCCTGCCTGATCATAGGAGCACGGTTTTCCGCCGAAAAGGGGGAGAGCTGTGCCCTTCTCTGTCCATTGGGAGAGAATGCCTTCCTCATAGGAATAGATCCGATCTCCCCACACAGACCACTGTCCCGGTTCGCCTTCTCCAAGAAGTAGCACCTGTCCGCTTTGATTGTTGCCGTAGTAGTACCGCTCCTGCTCGTTGGCAAGCTCTGAGCGGATCAGTACCGTTGTGCTGTCGGGATTGCCGTGGATGTAGGTCTTATGGGCATCCTCGTCCGGAACAAAGGTTATGTTTCCTACGGGATCTTCAATTTCAAAGGTGTACGGATCCACCAAAATGGGCATCCATACATTGTCCTCCCAGCGGCCGAGAGTAAGGGGAGAGCCCTCCTCTAAGGGATAGATCAACTCTTCGTCACGGATGGTGAGAACCTCTCCTCTGTACAGCTCCAGATCCAGAGACCAGGTACGCCACTTGTAAGTAATGTCTTTTTGGATCCTGCGGGGAGCCCCGGCCTTCTGAAGCTCACCCTCTTCTGTGATCGTGTAGAAGGATAGGGAACCCTTACTCTTTACAGGAAAGACACTGCCAAAGCCTGAACTTGCAGCCAATTCTCCATCTAATTTATAATAACGGGCGGTGAGAATGTCCATGTTGCTTTCTGCAGAGCTGTTGGGCTCTGTAGGGAGCAGTGGTTCCTCGTTGCTGCTGATATGGGAATTGGGGATCAATATTGCACGCAGACCGGGGGATACTGCCACGGCTGTTCCGAAGAGTAGGGCAGTGCAGAGGCAAATACAGGCTGCAACCGTTGCCCACTTTACAGGCTTGCTCCTGCCCTTTTTCTGCTGTGTGGCTTTTGCCAGAGTGTCTTCACAAAAATCCTCACGGAATACAAGATCAGACATTAAGCGATCATAGGCTTTCATCATAGATTCCTCCTAATAGTATTTTCAGTTGTTCCTTTCCTCTGTGGAGTCGGGTTCCTACGGTAGCGGGAGGGAGCCGTAGGATCTGCCCGATCTCCTTCAGAGAATATCCCTCGTAATAGTGCAGGTGGAGAGGGATACGATATTTGATATCCAGCTTCAGCATGGCATCCATCAGCCCTGAGTCCTCCGGAGGAAGGTAGGACAGATCTTCCGTCAGCTCTGCTCGTTTGCGGAACCAATGGGAGCGGAGTCGATCCTTACAGCGGTTCACGACGGTTTTGTAGAGCCAAGATTTCCGTACTCCTTCTGTAGGGAAGTTGGGCTGCTTCTGCCAATAGGTCAGCAGGACCTCCTGAGAAATATCCTCTGCATCGGCAGAATTCCGAAGGTATAGAAATGCCACACGCAGAAGCATGGGGCTGTAGGTCTGCACCACCCACTCAAATTGTTGTATGTTCAATGATCCACCTCCCGATCCATGGGAAGAAAGAATCGTACGCTTCCTTCTTCTACTTATAATACGACTCACCGCAGAGATTTTTTTCGAATCATCTTATTATTTTTTCGACAATATAAGTAAAATGACTAAACGAAATTTGAATTTCAATACGATGTATGTTATAATTCCATATAGAAACATAAGGCAGTCTCTGTCTTAGAAAGAAGGAGGAAATTCTATGAAAAAGCTCAAAGGGCGAATATTGTGCTTCCTGTTGGCAGTGAGTCTGTTGGTAGGCACATTTGCCCTGCCCACACTGGCTGCCACGCCGTCCTCTCTGACGGTCAAGCAGCTGGCTGCTTCTGCTGCAACGGTGGCAGCCACTTTGGAGAAGGCCATTCAGTCCGGCACCAAGGACAGCAATGGCTTGTATCATAGCTTCCATGTGCCGGAGAATATTGCGGTAGAAAGCTATTCCCTTACCATGGCGGCTTATACCCTAATGGCAGCCCGTGCAGTCCAAGCTCTGGGAGCAGGGAAGGCGGCAACTACGGCTGTTTCCTATTCTGCTGCGAGCTTTGAATCCGACACCGTTTCCGGCAGTCAGACTGCTACCATCAACAAGGGACAGTATCTGGATCTGGCAGCTCGTGTTGTGATCTATGCTGAGACCTTCGGCGGCAAGCTCCCCACCAGCTTCAATGCACCTACAGACGGCTACGAGGCTTATAAGGGAAGAATCTGCATTTATTCCGTCATGCATATTCTCACAGAGGTTCTCCAGTCCTACGCATCCAAGAGTGCACTGCCTGCCTCTGTCAGCTTCCTTCCCACCCACTATAACGGCATCGTTACGGACAAGAACACCATCAGTGGCTGGTATCAGGATGTGATCAAGGCTGCAAAGTCTGTTGTGACCTATGTAGATGACAAGGAGGCTATGCCCACTACCATTACCGTAGGAACCAACAGCTGCACCGATGCTCAGTTTATGTACCTTGTCTGTCAGGTGATCCTTGGCATCAACAGCGGCAAGACCTCTGACAACCTCTCTATGCCTAAGGAGTATTCCGAGCCTGCCAACCCCTCTGAGAGCCTGACGGAAGGCACCCTTGCTCTGACGGAGATCCTGGACCTTGCACAGCGCTCCATCAACTTTATGGAGAACAATGGCGTGGCTGCCAATTACATGATCACCTCTCTGGGTAATATGCATCATTACGGTGCGATCTATATGTACTCCCAGGTTCTGGTTTACTACGCAAGCAACAACAAGCTGCCTGCAAGCATGAAGGTACAGACATGGTTCAAGACCATTGGGGGAACAACAGGAAATGCAGCCTTCGGGAACGATTTCAGCTCCTACTCCAAGTATTTGGTTCCTACCGCAAACTGTCAGTCTACGAATACCACTATTATTTCTGTGGCGAAAACCGCCATGCTCTACAGCTCCGGCGCTCAGGGCGGCTATTCCTCTCCCACCACGACCTATCAGGCCATGTTCAACCTGATGGAATACATCAATGACAAGACCAGCTACCAGCTCTACTACGACACCTCCAGAGGTGCACTGGGTATGTGGAGAGATCGTATCGGAAACTGCTGTGATATGGCACACTTGGTCATTGCCTGTGCCAGATCTCTGGGCGTTCCTGCCAGATATAATCATTACTACTGCCACTTTGCCAGCATGTCCACGGGCCATGTGTTCGCAGGTCTGTACTGCCCGGATGCTCCCGGCACCAACAGCCGCAACAAGCCCGGCTGGCTTTATGCTGACCCTGTTAACAATGCCAACTACCTTGGCTACCAGACCCATACGAATGCTTATGTTATGAGTGGCCCCTATGCAGAGCTTCCGTTCTGACAGACGAGAAGAATCATTTAGATAAGGAGAAGAATGAATATGAATAGAATGAACCGTATGATTTCCCTGCTCCTGGCTCTTGTGATGCTCGTCTCACTTACGGGAACCGCATTTGCAACCCAGGGACAGGAAACCAAAGCTGCTACAAAGGGCAGCAGCGACCTGATCGTTGGTGACTGGCTGTTTACAGATACCATTGTCAACCGAGGAATCAATGGTGCAGCCGCCATTATGGAGGACTATGCCGCAGCAGGGGTTACAGATGTGTACCTCCTGTGTAAGGGTATTTCCGGTAGACTGGCTTGGGCATCCAAGGTTGCAGGCACTGTCCGCAGCAGCTCCACCAGAGACTATCTGAAGGAAGCCTGCGATGCAGCCAAGCCCTATGGCATCCGTGTTCACGCATGGATGATGGCAAGCCGTGATACCCATTATGTGACCAATATAGACAGCAATTCCCCCTTCTATCACTTCAGAGTGGGTCTGTCCACCTCTGTGAACCAGTACATCAATCTCCGTGATGCAGGCTACCAGAACTACATGACCTCCCTGGTGAAGGAGCTGGTTGCCAACTATGATATTGCAGGCATCCATCTGGATACCATCCGCTACGGTGCTCTGTACTATGATTGGGGCTTGAATGCCAGAACAGAGCTGATCAACAACTACGGCATTACCAAGGCAGAATATAACGCCGCAACCAAGGCCATGTGTGTCACCGGTGGCTATGCCTATACCACCAATTCCGAGGGCTACTATGTTTACAGCTCCTCTGGCTCTGCTGCAAGCGGCGTAGGCTTCGCCAGTGCTCTGGCAGGCGGCGGCTCCACAGATGCTCTGAACGGAGCGAAGAAGTTTGCGCAAATGCGTAAGGACACCATTACCAACTTCGTGAAAAAAATCCGCGCGGCCGCAGGCAGCAACGCTGTGATCTCCTGTGCGATCATGCCTGAGCCCTGCACCAGCAGCTACGAAAGCGCCCTCTACGGACAGAGCCCCGAAGGACTGGGCAGTGTGGTAGACTATGTAGCTGTCATGTCCTACAGCTCGGAGTATAATACTTCTACTACTTGGCCTGTAACTCTGACCACTGCCTGTACAAAGGTTGGCTGTAATGCCATTGCCGGCATTCAGACCTACCCCAGCGAGGGCAGCTCCGATCCCGATCCCACCGGGCAGACCGTTTATGAAGAGACCTATAACATCCGCAAGGCTATGGAGAGCAACAGCGGCATTCGTGGCTATGCCTTCTTCCGTGGCAGCTTCACAGACCTTGCAGGTGCCAAGTATGTCAACGCAAATACCATTGATGTAAGAGTAGCACCCGGCGACGATGCCTCCTCCGCTACCAAGTATGTGTTCACCCTCCAGAACGGTATGACCTGCAGTGCCATCAGCAACAAGACAGGCTGGGCCTCCGGAACCTCTTTCGCGATCAGCTCGGATAAGAAGACCATTACCATCAGCAACGGAGGAAGCACCATCCTTGCCAAGAACAACTCAGCCAGCTTCCGCATGACGGTCAGTGGTACGGTCAACGAGACCCTTGGCATTGCAAAGCTCCGTTCCTACCACGGCTCTGGCTATTCCGAGGGCTATGGCTACTGCGGAACGGTGATGCCCAAGCACACCCACAGCTATACCTCTACAGTCACCAAGGCGGCCACCTGCTCTGCAGAGGGAACCAAGACCTACACCTGTGAGTGCGGACACAGCTACACCGAGGCGATCGCAAAAACTGCCCATAGCTATTCCTCTACTGTCAATAGCTCCACGGGCGCCACGACCTATACCTGTAAGGTCTGTAAATACAGCTTTACCACCGCCTGCGGAAATCAGCACAGCCGTATTGAGACTTGGATGAAGGCAGATCGGCAGCATACCACCATTTGCTACGACTGCAAGCAGGGGATCACGGAGAAGTGTGTTTTCGAGGAATTTGTTCGTGTTAATCCCACTGCTACTACAGATGGCTATATTACCTATATCTGTGTAGGCTCCGGCAGCATGTCTGCAGAGCTGTCTCACGATGCCTTCTCCGGCAGAGGCTGCGGCAGAACCTACAAGGTCATCCTTCCTAAGGGCAGCGGATATACCTACAAGAACAACCACAATGGCACCCACACCCGAACCGGTGTGGATAGCGATGTAACAGAAACCAATCTGGCTCATGTCTATGTCAATGGCAAATGTGCCTGCGGCGAGGTAGCTCGTAACTTCCTCATGCTCCACTTTGCAGAAAACAGCCCTGTCAATCAGTCCGGCTTCTGGAGCACCAATGCTGTGCGTGGCGAGGTCATTGCTGAGGAAAGCGTATACCGTGGTGTTGCCTCCGGTAAGGATCCCTATATTAAGTTGGAGCAAATCGGTGAATCCATCAACTACAAGATCAGCAAGGGCGACATTGTTGAGGTACGCATGAAATCCGATGTGATCAGCGGCTCTGCCAAGAAGATGCAATTCTTCTATAGCTTGGCTGCAAGTAAGGGTTATTCTGAGGCGAAGTCTGTTTCAATCTCCTATACTCCCACTGCAAAGGGGAGCTATCAGACCCTTCGCTTTGCTCTGACCAAGGACATTGGCTCCGTGATCAACGCTCTGAGACTGGATCCCTTCAGTGACTGCTCTGAGAAGTTCTGTGCGAAATTTGATCTGGACTATATTTATGTAGGTTCTCCGGAACAAGCACCTTCTACCTTTAAGAATCAGATCTTCATGGACTTTACCAATGACAACGCAGCTGCTGCAAGGTATCTTGCTACGGATATCTATTCCGGCTTCAATTATGACCAAGCCTATTGGGTACACAACAGCAAACGCAGCACCAAGCCGGTCATTGACACCGATGCAGGAACCCTGAGCTTCTCTGTGGCACCTACCACAGACAGCTACGGCTCTACGGGCTTCTCTCCCTATGTACAGACCACAGATACCAGCAACCGTACGACGGCGATCCCCCTGAACTATGTACCGGGCAGCTCTGATGTGGTTCAGATCCGTGTCCGCTTTGAGAACTGTGCGGTGGTTCCTAACGGAAACCCCCGTATCCGCCTGTACTATATTAAGAACAACGACGACGGCTCCGAAGGTGTTGACGGTGCAGACTATGTGAACTTTATCATAGATCCTGCGGATCTGACCTCCGGACAGTGGGTGACCTACACTCTCAATGCTCCTACGGCATTCAAGGAGGCTTCTGTGATCAATGCAGTTCGTCCCCTGTTTAATGCCATTTGCTCTGCCTCCGGAAAGACCGGAAAGATCACTATAGATTACATTTTCGTTGGAGCCAGACGAGACGCTCCGGATCAGGGAGATCTGTTCATTGACTTCAACAACAAGGAATCCGATAAGCAGCGTTATAACAGTAAGACCTACGGCTACCTGAACTTCGACAGAGCTGATGGGGTGGAGAACTGGTATGCTGCTTCTGTGAATATTTCGGATCTTACCATCGACAATGCAGCGGGAACCATGAATCTGACTGCTGCAGGCTCCTTTGCGGCGGATAAGTATCCCGATGTCTTTGTGGACACCACGCAGGGCGGTGCCTATCATAGCTATCCTCTGAGTTACCGTCCCCAGAAGGCAGAGGTGCTGCAGGTTCGCTTTAAGATGGAGAACTTCAAGGTAGGTACCCAGATGCAGGCGAACGGAACAGAGAAAACGGTGAATCCCTACCTGCTTATGACCTACTTTATAGACGGGATCAATGATACCCATAGTGCCTGTGCCGGTGCACCTATTGATGTGGAAACCATTACCTCCGGCAGGTATGTGACTATGACTGTGCCCCTCAATGATGAATTCCGTGGTCAAGAGGAGATCCAGAAGCTTCGCATTTTCTTCGGCGGCATAGAGAGCCTCTCCGCTTCGACTCCGGGCAAGATCAGCATCGACTACATCTTCGTGGGGCAGAAGGACAATGCTCCTGTCCATGAGGCTCTGTACTTCGACTTTGCCAACACAGCTGCAGACAAGGAGCGTTACAGCTCCAAGACCTATAGCGCCATTAATTATGACGATCCCAAGGGCGAGCATTGGTACTACTATAAGGATGTAAACACTGTCAGTGCAGTGATCGACAATGCAGCAGGGACTATGACCCTGAATGCAGTGGGGCAGCTGGAGGATACAAGATATCCCTGCCTCTATGTAGATACCGCCCAATCATGGAACTACCACAGCTATCCTCTGAATTATGAGCCTGCCAATGCAGAGGTGTTCCAGGTCAGATTTAAGATGGAGAACTTCCGTGTGGGAGATCAGGTAGCGGCAGACGGTACGGTGAAGACCTCCGCACCCTATGTGAATATGTCTTACTTCATCAATGGGGAGAATCAAACCTACGGAGCTACTGCAAATGGCTTGAAGTTCGATGAGTCCTACCTGACCTCCGGGAAGTATATTACCCTTACGGTGGATCTGAAGCAGGAATTCCGTGATCGAGCCAATATTGACAAGATCCGCTTCTTCTTCGGCGGTATCGAAAGCATTTCTGCCGCAAAGCCCGGTAAGCTGACCATTGATTACATTTATGTAGGGCCTAAGGCTACTATGCCCGTCCGTGAGGAGCTGTACATTGGCTTCGGTCATACTGCGGATGCACTGGAACGCTACAGCTCTCAGACCTACGGCGGTGTGAATTATGATGATCCCAAGGCGGATAACTGGTTCTACAGTAAGGATGTTACCCTCAGCAGCATTGCCATCGACAATGCAGCAGGTACCATGACCCTTAATGCCGTGGGACAGGTAGCGGACGCAACAAGATACCCCGGCCTCTACTTGGATACCATCAAGAACGGATCTTATCACAGCTATCCTCTGAAGTATAACCCCTCCAAGGCAGAGATTTATCAGGTTCGCTTTAAGATGGAGAACTTACGTGTAGGAGATCAGACGACTGCAGACGGAACTGTGAAGACGGTGAAGCCTTATGTACTCCTGAGCTACTTCGTAGATGGAGAAAACAAGACCTATTCTGCAAATTCTGCTGCGTTTATTACAGAACAGGATCTGACTTCCGGTAAGTATATCACTGTTACCGCAGAGCTAAACGACACCTTCCGCAGTCGGAATAATATTGACAAGCTCCGCTTCTTCTTCGGTGGTATGGAGAGCATTTCTGCACAGAAGCCGGGCAAGCTGACCGTTGATTACTTCTATGTGGGACCAAGAGAGAATGCACCCTCTGCATCCTACACTGTGACCTTCGTAGGAGCGGACGGAAAGACTCTGGCAACCAAGATCGTTTCCAAGGGCGGCACTGCTGTTTATGACGGTGCGACTCCCAAGAAGGCCAGCGACGGAAACAACCACTACAGCTTCAAGGGCTGGGACAAGGCGCTGACCAATATTACCGCCAATGTTACCGTTACTGCCCAGTTTACCGCTACCGCCCATAAGTACAGCTACGCAAAGGTGGATGCCACCAACCACAAGGCAAGCTGCTCCTGCGGCTATAACAAGACCGTAGCCCATACCTGGGATGCGGGCACTGTCACAACCGCCGCAAGCTGTACCGCAACAGGCAAGATGACCTATACCTGTACCGGATGTAAGGCCACCAAGACGGCATTGATCGCTGCTAAGGAGCATACCAAGGTGGTAGACAAGGCAGTTGCGCCTACCTGCACTGCAGCGGGTAAGACCGAAGGCAGTCACTGCTCTGTCTGTAAGACCGTGATCGTTGCCCAGCAGACTGTACCTGCTACCGGACACAGCTATAACAGCGGTGTGACCACCACCCAGCCTACCTGCACCTCAAGCGGCATCAAGACCTACACCTGTACGGTCTGTAAGGCAACTAAGACTGAGACCGTAGCGGCCAAGGGTCATACCAAGGTGGTTGACAAGGCGGTTGCCGCTACCTGCACCACAGCAGGTAAGACCGAGGGCAGCCACTGCTCCACCTGTAATGCAGTGCTTGTGGCACAGCAGACCATCCCCGCCAAGGGTCATACCAAGGTAGTGGACAAGGCGGTTGCTGCGACCTGCACCACAGCAGGCAAGACAGAGGGCAGCCACTGCTCTACCTGTAATGCAGTGCTTGTGGCACAGCAGACCATCCCCGCCAAGGGTCATACCAAGGTGGTTGACAAGGCAGTTGCCGCCACCTGCACCACAGCAGGCAAGACCGAGGGCAGCCACTGCTCCACCTGTAATGCAGTGCTTGTGGCACAGCAGACCATTCCTGCTACCGGACATACTTGCATCTACAGCTATACCTCTGACACCGTCCACACGGTCAGCTGTGTGAATTGCGGCTATAAGGCAGAGGAGGGGCATAGCTTCACAAACGGAGGCTGCGTTTGCGGAGTCGAGGAGAATATAGATCCTGTTACCGATGAGAGCATCAAGATCAACCATACTCTGGATCTTGCCAGCGATATTTCTTTGAAATATCTGGTAGCTGCAAATCTGCTCAGCGACTATGATGTGAATAGCGTCTATATGGAGCTGAGTGTGAAGGAGTATGAGGGCAACAAGGCTGTGGGTACAGCAATCCATAAGCTCTACCCTGAATTGGTTAACGGCTATTACTACTTCGTTCTGGAGGGCATGACTGCTGTCCGTATGAATGATGAGGTGAATGCAACGCTCTATGGCGTAAAGAATGGGACGCTGTGCCGTTCCAAGACCGATGTCTACAGCATTGCTACTTATGCCTACTCCCAGCTGAACAAGACCGGGAGCACAGCAGAGCTGAAGACTCTGTGTGCAGACCTGCTCCGTTACGGTGCAGCAGCCCAGACCTTCAAGAGCTATCGTACAGATGCTATGGCAGATGGAAGGATGACCGCCACTCATAAGAGCTGCCTGACAGATCTGGATACCGTGAGCTTCGGTAACAACAATCGAGAAACGGCTGCCCTTGACAATGCTCCGATCCGTTGGGTGGGCAAGAGTCTGGATCTGAACAGCAAGGTGACTCTCAAGTATATCTTCGACATCAGCAGCTATGCAGGGGATGTCAGCGCTCTGAGCCTCCGTGTGAACTACTACAGCCACACTGGAGAGAAGAAGTCTGTGATCCTGGCTGCAGCGGAGAAGTATGGCGCAAATGAAAGCTACTACTGCTTTAATTTCGACGGACTTCTTGCAGCAGAGCTGCGACAAGTGGTCAGTGTGGCGGTGTACAACGGAAACGAGCGCCTCAGCTCCGTTCTGCAGTACAGTGCCGACACCTACGGCAACAACAAGACCGGCACCCTGCTGACCCTGTGCAAGAGCCTGTTCGCCTACTCCGACTCCGCTCTGGCATACTTCAAGTAAGCCCAAGCAAAAGAATCAAACCCATCGCCCCATGGCAAAACCGCCATGGGGCGATTTCAAATTCCGATTTATCGTACCATTCGTAGGGGCGCGCATTGCGCGTCCGACAACCACCAAGAATTGGTGGTTGTGAAAAATGTTTCGTTTTTTGGAGAAATTACATCATTTTCGGAGGTTTTT
>JAGBGB010000130.1 GCA_017936205.1 Oscillospiraceae bacterium | reverse complement strand
TCGACGAGTGTTTCGTACAACACCGTAGGGAACGGCCTATGTGCCGTTCCGGGAACCACCCCATTATATACAGGTGAAAATATGGGGAATATAGGAAGTTTACGGTTCATTTCTTCTGAAATCCACCTGCGAATTTCGACACCTTGCGGAACGGCACACAGGCCGTTCCCTACGGTGGCATACGGCAGACTGTGCGCTAAATTCCGATTTGTCGCACCATTCGTAGGGGCGCGCATTGCGCGGCCGTCAACCACCACGAATTGGTGGTGGTGAAAAAGGTTTCGGGTTTGGAGAAATTACATCTTTTTCGGTGGTTTTGGTGTTCATGGCGTAACGCCATGAACCGGACGCGCAATGCGCGCCCCTACGCAGCGGTGAACGAAGCAGCTCGATAAATCGGAATTTGACGGGTGGGAATAGGAAAGCACCTCTGTTCTGTCTGTGGAGACGGAACAGAGGTGTAGGATTTGGTGATAGATAGGGGAGCTTACGTCTTGGCAGGGAAGCTGAGAATGGCTTTAAACAGATCGCCGTCGAGAACCAGTTGGAATGTGCCGCCGCAGAGCTCTGTATAGCTGCGAACGATGGCAAGTCCCAGACCATTGCCCTCGGTGCTTCTGGCGCTGTCACCACGGACGAAGCGACCAAGGATCTCCTCAGCTGTAAAGTCCATGGGGTAAGCAGAAACATTCTTGCACTCCATGACCACTTGAGCTTCCCGGCGGAAGGCGGATACGAAGACTCTTGTCCCCGGCATGGCATACTTCAGACAGTTCTGGATCAGATTCCCAAGAACACGGGACATCTTCCGTCCGTCAGCAGTAAAGTGCAGTCCTTCTTCGGTGTTGACACAGAAGGTCAAGCCGGACTGTGAGATCTCCTTCTCCTGCTCTGCCAGAGCCTGCTGGATCAGCAGTGCTGCATCCAGCTCCTCAGGAAGGATCTCTTCATTGCCGCTTTGTGCCTTGGAGATATCGAACAGATCCTGTGTCAGCTGCTTTAGTCGGTCACTCTTGTTGGCGATGATCTGCACATAGTCCTTTGCCTCCTGTGGCAGTCCGTCCACCTTGGACAGCAGCTCCGTGTAGCTGATGATAGAGGTTAGGGGAGTCTTCAGGTCGTGGGATACGTTGGTGATCAGCTCTGTTTTCATCCGCTCTGCTCGCAGCTTGGCGGACATGGATTCGTCCAGACCCTTCCCGATATCATTAATATCTGCTGCTAAGGATCTGAACTCTGTGCTTTTAGGCTCAGGGAGCTTGTAGCTCAGATCTCCCTGTCGAATTCTGGAAGCACCCTTCTTTACCTGATCCAGATCTCTTGCCCGACGAGCCAGTACATACACACCCACTGCAAAGGGGACCAGCGCCAACAGCAGGAGCCCACCCTCGTGGCTCTCAAATGCAAGGATCACGCAGAAAATCAACACAACGGTATAGCCCAGCAGCATGGCAATGTGCAGCACCGGGGTTTCCTTGCTCATAAGAAGCAATAGTTCTCTTCCACAATTGCAGCAGATACGATATAACCACTTTAAGGTCTTGACCAGCAGATGAAGGAGCCAACGGAGCAATCTCAAGATCCCACTCCGCTCCACAAAATGACCTGCCTTAACATTCCGAATTATTGAAAGGAGGCTGCTCAGGATCGCAGCGCCTCCAAGGAGGCAGATTCCGATCAGACCGGGGCGAAGATACTCTATGGGGAAATTCCCTATGGAGGCATTCATCACAGCCACAGCAGCCAGTGCAAAGCCGCCGATCCCTATGCCGACTAAGAACAATAGGTGGATCTCTATCCAGATCCGATCTACCCACAGGGCTTCCTGACTGCCGTTTGCGTTCCGACCACAAACGCAGAGCAGATAGATCAGGGAGATCAATAGAACGAGGATACACAATGCGGTCCTTTGTACAGCAAGGCTGACAATCGTCTTCTGTTGATGCCAGATCTCACGGCATTGCTGCACATAGTCCTGACGGAGGCTCATGCAGATCACAAAGGAGTCATCCTCTTTCAGCTCTATATTGGTAAAATATTCGTAGGTGTAGCCGGGATACTCGTAGGGATGGGACTCATCACGGAGCTCCCCACCGGGATCACGGTACAGACAGTGATAGAAGCCCTGTTCCTTCAGCGCCTCCTCCGATGTAGCCGAGGTGTTGCTGACGATCTCCTGATTCCAGCGGACGAAGTAATCGAAGCGGTCGTAGTTGCTGAGATTCAGGAGCTTATCCTGTATGATGGATTCCAGACTTTCCGCAGGCTGGGATTCTATACCATCAGGTGCTGCTTGATTTGCTGCATAGCAATAGCATTCGCAGGCGTAGATCAGCCGCTCCATAACAATATCCATCCAACCATGGAAGTGGTTTGCTTCTTCAAAGCTGCTCTCAAGTCTGTAAACAGGATAATCCTCCTTACTGTAATCAATGATCCCTTGGGATGCACATAATGCACCAAAAACCAAAGAGGCAAGGAACAATACCACAGCAAAAGCTTTGGTAAATTTGGAATATAGTATTTTTTTCATTGCCTGTTCTCCTTATTAACAGATTTTATAGCCGATGCCCCAGACCACCTTCAGGTATCTGGGTTCCTTGGGGTTGATCTCGATCTTTTCCCGAATGTGTCGCACATGGACGGCGATGGTGTTGTTATCCACCGGAGATTCCTCCTTCCAGACATTGCGGTAGATCTCGTCTGCGGAGAAGACCCTACCCCGATTTCGTACCAACAGCTCCAGAATGCGGTATTCCAGAGGGGTCAGTCGTACGGGCTCCCCATCGACCTTGACGGTTTTGGTTTCCGTATTCAGGGACAGCCCCTCAATGGTGATCTCACCGTTCTGCTTGCCGAGGGAGCCTAAGGTGGTATACCGTCGAAGCTGAGATTTGACCCGTGCCATGAGCTCCGAAGGGTTGAAGGGCTTGGTCACGTAGTCATCTGCTCCTGCGGTCAGACCGAAGATCTTGTCTGTGTCCTCGGACTTTGCAGATAACAGGATCACGGGGATGTTTCTGGATTGACGCAGCTTCAGCAGAGTCTGTATCCCATCTAACTTGGGCATCATAATATCCAGGATCATCAGATGGATCTCCTGTTCTGCCAGACATTCCAGAGCTTGGAAGCCGTCATAGGCTTTGTAAACACGGTAGCCCTCTCCGCTCAGGAAGATCCCGATGCTATTGACGATCTCACGGTCATCATCTACAACCAATATGTTCATGGTTTATCACCTCCGTCTATAGAATACAGGAAGAATCTTAAAAAACGGCAATGAAATTTCTTAAGTTTTCTTCATATTCGGATGGTATCACGGAAAAGTCGAGAAGTCAATGGAGTTTTTTTCAGAACGTAATTGACAACGATACCAAAATAGTGCTAAAATAATAGAAATAATCACTGAAGGAGGGCTCCTATGAACGAATGGAATGATACATTTCGACCTGTGAAGAAGGTCTTTTCTCGTGTGGGCTTTGCATTGTGCGCTATTTTGTTGGGGGCTACGGGGATGCAGCTCCTTTGGTTTGTCCTGTCGGATCTGGTGCTGGGGGAGGGGAACTGGTTTACCGGCAGTGCCTTGGGGAGGACCCTGGGTAATATCGTGCCCATGTATTTGGTGGCATTTCCTCTGGGTGTGCTGATCATGGGGAAGATCCCGTCTCGCCCTCCTCGGAGCATTAAGCTGCGCCCCAGACATTTCTGGGAATTCCTGCCGATCTGCATGTTCCTGATGTACTGTGGCAGCTATCTTGGGATCAGTGTTTCCGCACTCCTATCCGGTGGGACAGCGCTGAATCCCGTGGAGGAAGCGGTTACAGAAGGGGGCTTTCTGCAGACCTTGATCGTCGTGGTGGCGGCACCCATAACAGAGGAGCTTGTATTCCGCAAGGCGATTCTGGACCGAACCCGTTGCTTCGGAGAGAAGACGGCGGTACTGCTGTCTGCGCTGACCTTTGGGCTTATGCACCAGAATTTGTTCCAATTCTTCTATGCTTTCTCTCTGGGACTGGTTTTCTCCTATGTGTATCTCCGCACAGGTCGCATCGGGTACACCATAGCTCTTCATGGAATTGTGAACTTTATGGGTGGCGTGATCGCTCCGTGGATCCTGTCAGTAATGGAGGGCTCTGTCACATCACCCACACCCTCTGCCAATGCAATTGTCGGCGTGCTGTTAGTTATGCTGTATGCCTTCACTTTGATCGGCGCATCCATTTTTGGTGCAGCACGGTTCATCATCCGCAGTAAGCGCCTGCTCTGGCTTCCCGGTGACTACCAGCTCTCTAAGGGCTGGGGTGGGAAGGCTCTCTTCCTCAATCCGGGCATCATTACATTCATTGTTCTGTGCCTTGCAGCCATTACAGTAAATCTGTTTTTATAATTAGAATCCGGTCCGAAGGAGTGGACTGCAAGCAGTGGGCAACTGACCGTGTCAGTTGTCCACTTTTGTACACGCATTCTATCAATTCCGGCTTTCCAACCTGTATGGACACGCTGGAAAGCTTGGTGAATCGGAGCTTTTTGGACTTTTAATCTGTCTCATAGGAAGATAAAAGAGGCTGTCTCAAAATGACTGAACTGCTCCCTGTCAAGTAGACAGATGAAAAAACAAAAAATTGTTTCTCCAGGATCTCAGAAATGAGGTCCTGGTTTTCTTTTAGGCAGCCTCCAATAAGCTACGGTAAGTTGCCGGTGGCAGACAGTTTAGCTTATGC
>JAGBGB010000129.1 GCA_017936205.1 Oscillospiraceae bacterium | reverse complement strand
GTCTGTTCCGCTGTTCTCGTTGCACAGCAGACTGTCCCCGCAACCGGTCATAGCTACATCTACACCAAGATCGACGCACTGACCCACAAGGTCACCTGTAAGAATTGCAGCTACTCCACCGAGACCGCTCACAGCTACAAGGACGGCTTCTGTATCTGCGGTGAGCCTGAGGTCAAGGAGCCTGTGGAGGAAGCCTCCCTGAAGCTGAATCACAGTCTGAACCTTGCAAGCGATATTTCTGTCAATCTGCTGATTTCCAAGACCCTCTTAGAGGGCTTCGATATGAGCACCGTTTACGTGGAAAGCACGGTAGATTGCTATGAAGGGAACCGTCAGACAGGAACAAGCACCATTCGCATAGAGCCTGTGGAGAACGGCAACTATTATTACTTCACCCTCAACGGGCTCACAGCCGTACAGATGAACGACAAAATCTCCTCTGTGATCTACGGCACAAAGAATGGGCAGCCCTATTGTTCTCCCATAGATGTATACAGCATCGCAAGCTATGCCTATTCTCAGCTGAACAACCCCGACAGACCTGAGGCATTAAAGATCCTCTGTGCAGATCTGCTCCGCTACGGCGCCAAGGCTCAGATCTTCAAGAGCTATCGTACGGATGCTCTTACAGATGCCAATATGACAGCAGTACACAAGGCGTATTTGTCCGATATAGGGGCTGTAACCTTCGGCAATACCAACAAGGTTCTGAATGATGTAGAGAGTGCCCCCATCACATGGGCAGGTAAGGCTCTGGATCTGGAATCCAAGGTTGCTCTGAAATTCGTCTTCGACCCTGTTAATTACAAGGGCGATCTGTCCAAGCTGAGTCTAAAGGTAAGTTACACCGATATTCACGGCACAGCTAAGACTGTGACCTTAGCGGATCCTGAGCTCTACAACCCGGATCGGATGCTTTATGCCTTCACCTTGGATGCACTGTTGGCAGCAGAGCTGAGAGCTGTGGTTTCCGTGCAGATCTTCGCAGACAGCACTCCTGTATCCTGCACCCTGCAATACAGTGCGGATACCTACGGCAACAATAAGGAAGGTGCATTGCTCGACCTATGCAAAGCCCTCTTCGCTTACAGCGACAGTGCTAAAGCATACTTTCAATAAGGGTTGATTTGGTGTTCTATGGAAAGACATAGAAATAATCCGGTCTTCGCTTATGGAAGGACAATCAGTATATATTTAGAGCGATAGCGCGTTTATGCACACTGCGATGCCTCCTGTCGGGTGTTGCAGTGTGCATTTCTTATAATGAGTTCATTCGTTTCAGTATTTGATATTCAGAAATATGTTGGAAAGAAGGGATTAGATCATGTTTAAAAAGCTGTTTACCTTTCTCTTGCTGACTTCTCTATTCTTATCGGTGTTCTCTATTGTATCACCCTCTGCCAATGGGGCAAGCTATTCGACGGCAGATTGGGAGGCGTTGATCCACAACTACAAAACCTCTATTTGCGGTGACGATTCCGTAGATTGGTCAGATCCGGAAATCCAGCGGATTGTAGAGGTAAAGAACTCCTCCGGCTTTTCTACCTCTGGCATTGCGTGGGAGGCAGGAAGAAGCTGGGTCAATCTTGATATCAACAGAGTCAATCCAAACAGGATCTTCTGGAGCAAAGATATTACGGTAGAGGTTCCCAGTGACACTATGCGTCGTCAGTTTATCCAGCTGTTCTATATGGCGCAGGCCTATAATATGCGCGGCACTACCTATACCTATAAGGACAGTAGTGGCAATGTTGTTACTTTAGAGCTGTATCAGAATCCTAAGCTCCGCGAAGCCATTTTTTATGGTTTGGAAAAGGGACTGACCTTCTTTAACTATCAGAGATGGCTGGATCAGCTCGCCAGCCCAAACAAGGGAAGCATTTATAATTGGTGGGACTGGGCATACGGCACACCCCTTGAGGTGCTGCGTACCCTTCTGATCATGTATCCCTATGGCACTGCGAAGGAAAAGGATATTGCCAAAACCTATGCGGATAACAGCCAGATCTTTATGGATAAAATGCGCCCCAATAATCCGGGAAAATATGACACCGTTACTCTGGGATACCGTCGTACCAGATTAAATATCGGTGCAATGATCGCAGCCGTGAATAAAGATACAGCCCTTATGGAGGAGACTCGCACCAATCTTGCGGATTTTATGACCGTTCACTATGATTGGGAAGAGGGGGTTCGTCCCGATGGCTCCTATATCTGCCACAACTACTGGCCCATAGAGGGAATGTATGGTACAGGGGTTCTGGTAGAGAGAATCATTACCACCTATTCCACAATGGCGGGAACAGCATTCCGGTTGGATGATGCTGACATTTTAATTGACTGGATCATGGATGTATTTAAACCGGTTATGCACAACAGTATGATCATGATGCCCTTTAACGGACGGTGTCCGTGGACGGGACAGTCCTACGGAAGGAATGTGCTACGAGGGGCACTGATGCTCATAGATTGCTTCGATGCGGAATCGAATCTAAAGCTCAAGCAGTTCATCCGCTCCATGGTGGTGGAAGAAACGGAGGCGGAAACTCGGAAATCCTATTCTTCTGCTGTAGTGGCTTTGGCGGATGTGAATTTGGCACAGAGACTGAGAGATATTGTTATGGATCAATCCATTAGTGCCGATACTACGGAATATGCCAAAATGCGATACTGCACCGATCGGGCTGTGCAGCATCGTGAGGACTATACGGTTGCCTTGTCTATGAGCTCTACCCGTATTGCAATTCCCGAGAGCATTAACGGACAGAATCGTTTTGGTTGGTATGGTGGAGATGGAGCCCTGTATCTTTACAATGCTGCCTCCGACTTTGACACGGATCTGTATGACGAAACCTACCACCGTTTTGCCAATATGTACCGCTTAGCAGGTACGACGGAAGAGGATTGCACCCTTCGTCAGCCGTGGAATAATCGTAATGCCTATTTCCCCGGTATGAGCTTCTCCTTTACCGATTCCACAAAGACTCCTGTTTGGACACAAGAGAAGAACAAGGATGGAATGGATGCAGCTACCTTTGTAGGCGGCGTAGAGCATGAGGGCAAGTATATTGCCGCGGCAATGGATTTTGAGGCCTACAGCTGGACATCCGCTGAGTCTGCAGAAGAGGTTGCATGGATCAAGAGTACCTCTCAGAAGGATGAAACTGTAGAACAGAATAAGATGAAGCAGGTCCTTGTGTCTGATCTGACAGCCAAGAAATCTTACTTCATGTTCGATGATGAAATTGTCTGCGTAGGCTCGGATATAGACTTTAGCACAAGAAATAACCCTGTCAACACCTATGTAGAAAATCGCAGATTGATGGAAAAGTCTACTCTCAACGGTGTGACCGTCTACGGCACAGAGGATATATTAGTAGACGGAACCCTATTGGAGAAGTCCAATTCTTTCTCTGCACCTAAGCATTATACGGATCCCAAGTGGGTTTACCAGGAGAACTTTGGTGGATATTATTTCCCCGCCGGTGGAGAGGTCTATGTGAACAAGACCTTCCGCCAGTCCAGCAATGACGGAAACAATAGCAACGATGACTTTAACAAGTTTAATATTTACGCCGGCCCCACTACGGAGAGCCACAGCTTCTTTGAGCTCTGGGTGGGACATGGCACAAAGCCCGTAGACGGAACCTATAGCTATGTCATGCTCCCTGCAATGTCTGCAGAGGAAACACAGGACTATTCTCTGATCCCGGATGTACAGGTGGTGGTGAATACCAATGCACTCCATGTTGTCAAGGAGCATACCCTTGGTATTACGGCAATGGTCTTCTGGAAGGCAGGAACCTACGGGGATATTACCGTGGATCAGCCCATGATCGTCATGACCCAGAACAAGGATGGGAAGTACATCATCTCTGCCTCCGATCCCACACAGAAGCTGAAAACGGGTACGATCCGCATTAACCGCAGTCTGAATGCTCTGTCTGTGGATAATGAGATCACAGTCAGCGGTACGGGAAAACCTGTCCTAACCGTGGACTTTAGTGCCTGTTTAGGAAAGACGGTCAGCGCAGAATTCTCTATGATCAGTGTCAACAGCTTAATGTTTGACTTTGGAGATGGAGATAAGTACAACTGCAGCACCTATGGCTATCTGGACTACTCTAAGGCTTCCTGTTGGGCAACGGCTTATTTGGAAGGAAAGACTGCCAAGGTTTCCGGCGGCAACCTGGTTCTGCCCTTGACTACTACCAAGGACTCTTCCGGCAATATAGCCGAATGGAGAACCAATATCCAGCCCTCTGATTCTGTGACGAATTACGCATGGTCCTCAGATACTACCAAAGCCAATTTTCTAAACTACGATCCATCCAATGCGGAGATCTTCCAAATTCGCTTTAAGCTGGATAATGTAGTGGGCTATGGGAATTATGACCCCGGAGTATATCTGAGCTACCTTGCAGAGGGGGCTTCCGGCTGGAGCAACTGGTCACCCAATAGCAATGGGGACTATGAAATGCTTAAGCTGACCATTGACAAAGCATGCTTGGATGGAGGCAGCTTAGAAGGAAAATATGTGACCATGACCATGTCCTTAAAGGGAAAGAAAATTTCTACCTTCAGCAAACTCAAGGGCATAATGGTACAGTTTGGCTACCTCCACGGAGGCACGGCCACCATTGACCATATTTACATCGGACCCAAGACGGAGTCTCTGTACTTTGGCTTTGAAAACAGTGGCGATACCTCTCGTTATAACGAGGGTGCATACGGTGGACAGAATTATGATTCTCAAGAGGCAGCTGCCTGGGCAACCGCCTGTGCCAATGATGCCGGAGCCTATTTCACGGTAGATAATGAGGCAGGAACTCTGTCACTGTATACAGGCTGTGACTACTACGGAGCAGCGGACTATGGTGCTTATCTGGCTACAAGCTCCACGTCCGGTGCCTATGACTGGATTGGGAACACGAATCGTCATCCATTATCCTTCGACCCTTCGGAGTCTGAGGTAGCAGAGATTCGCTTCAAGACAGAAGATCTGATCCAAACACCGGGAAAAACACCGCAGCTGATTCTTCTAAGCACCTTGGAGTCAAAGGGAGTGACCACTGCCTATAATATCCTGTCGACGAATTTCTCCATAAAGGATGGGGAATACCAGGTTGTCCGCATTCCCTTGGATGAAGGTCTACGATCTGCTGACTACATAAAGTCCTTAGGCTTCCGATTCTTCAATACCAAGAGCAGGCAGTCCGGCTCCTTCGGAAAGATTACTGTGGATTATATTTTCGTAGGAAAAGCTGTTAATGCTCCCTCCAACCTCTACTTTGATTTTACGGACGATGCTCAAGCTCAGGATCACTATGGCGCAGAGATCTACGGGAATGTAAACTATGATAAGGGTGGCTGGAGCTACAGCAGTGGCCGCCTTGCAGCACCTATGTTCCATAGCACAGAGGGGACAGTGAGCCTTAGTTCTCTTGCAGATGCGGCACAGGGCGCACTCTATTTCCAATCCAGTGCATCCTTGCATACCAGACTGAATCTGCACTATGTTCCTACGGAAGCAGAGTATATTCAAGTGCGCTTTAAGCTGGAGAATTATAAGAAAACAGGCGATCCTGTATTCGGAGTCTATTATTATGCAGGGGAGAATCATGCCTTCTGCGGAAAGGATACTCTGAAGCGAGCAACGAATACGACCTATGCCATTGGGGAGGATGATTTGACAAACGGCAAGTATCTCACGGTGACCTTGCCTGCCAATGAAGATTTCCGAGAAAGGGACAGGATCAGTGCTATTCGTCTGAATTTCAGCAACATTGCAAGCATGGACAATTCCCACTTGGGAAAGATCACTGTGGACTATGTATATATCGGTTCCGCTAAGGATCTCCCCGCACAGAATTCTTTGTATTTTGACTTTGGAAATACACAGACGGATGTGGAACGCTACAGCAATCCTACCTATGGCGGGCATAATTTTGACTGTACTACAAATCCCTCCTGGGCGACCTTTACCAATGATGATGCACCTATTGGGGATGGAACTGCAAATAATAACGGTGATGATGCTCGGAACTTCGTGATCGATAATGCCGCAGGCACGCTGACAGTAAATGTGACCGAGGATTATACAGGTAGTCCCACCAATCCCGGCTGCGGTCCCTATGTTGAGACTACATCCAACCCCGGAGTCTATCCGTGGCATCCCAATCAGTATTCTCTGAATTATTCTCCCATGAATGCTGAATTCCTTCAGGTTCGTTTTAGAATCGAGAACTGTGAAGTACAAAGTGGTCAAAAACCGGAAGTGGTCGTGCTCTATGCAGGCGACTATAACGGAACCATGACCCGGATTCAGACAATTAAGCAGAGCTACTCCTTTACGAATGGATTCTATCAGACTCTGACGATTCCTCTGGATGCAACGTTCCGCAGTGCAGATCTAATCAAGTCTCTTGGAGTCCGATTCCACTTCATTAAGAGCACGAACGGTGGCAAGGTTACTATTGACTATATCTATGCAGGACCTAAGGAAAAGCTGCCTGTTCCTCTTTATACGGTCAGCTTTGTAGACGGTTCAGGAAAGGTGCTCACCACCCAAATGGTGAATAAGGGTGAGGCTGCAACGTACACCGGTGCAACGCCCAAAAAGGCACCCGATGCCAACGCACACTACAGCTTCAAGGGCTGGGACAAGGCGTTGACCAACATTCAAGCTGATACGGTCATTAAAGCACAGTTTGCTACTACAGCCCACAGCTATAGCTACACCAAGGTAGATAACACCAACCACAAGGGGACTTGCTCCTGTGGCTACAGCACAACCTCTGCCCACGGCTGGAACAATGGCAGTATCACCACCCAGCCCACCTGTACCGCAGCGGGTGTAAAGACTTATACCTGCTCTACCTGTAAGGCAACCAAAACCGAAGCAGTTGCAGCCTTAGGACACAGCTATACCAATAAGGTCACTGCCCCTACCTGTACCGCACAGGGCTATACCACCCATACCTGTTCTCGCTGTTCACATAGCTATAAGGATACATATGTAGCAGCAAAGGGTCATACCGAGGTCATCGACAAGGCAGTAGCCGCTACCTGCACCACCACCGGTAAGACGGAAGGAAAGCACTGTTCTGTCTGTAATGCCGTCCTCGTTGCACAGCAGACCGTCCCTGCAAAGGGTCACACGGAAGTCATCGACAAGGCTGTTGCTGC
>JAGBGB010000128.1 GCA_017936205.1 Oscillospiraceae bacterium | reverse complement strand
CCGGAACGGCACACAGGCCGTTCCCTACGGTGTTGTACGTAACACTCGTCGATAAATCGGAATTTGGCT
The DNA here is from genome assembly GCA_017936205.1 of Oscillospiraceae bacterium. Lineage (GTDB taxonomy): Bacteria > Bacillota > Clostridia > Oscillospirales > Oscillospiraceae > JAZOXB01. The sequence continues at coordinate 6,726 of JAGBGB010000128.1, read as the reverse complement.
TGTGGGATTTACAAAAAGAAGCTGCTTCCTATGGTGGCATCATGGGAAGCAGCTTCTGTAGGTATGAATGGGGTCAGATGCGGCGGGTCAGGATGCCCCGTTTGTCATGGATAACATTCCGTGGGCAGACCATGGCGCAGGCACCGCAGGACAGGCATTTGTCGGAGAAGATAAAGGCACGGTTTTCTGAGACCTTAATGGCTCCGGCGGGGCATGCCTTCTCGCACAGGCGGCAGCCGATACAGGATACATCGCACACATGACGGCAGCGAGCATCCTTGTTGGAGCATAGAACTACAATCGGATTGGCCTCCACACGGAGGTGGATCACTCGCTGGGTGCAGGCATGGTAGCAGGCGCCGCAGCCGATGCACTTGCTCTCGTCAACCTCTGCTACGCCGTAAGCATTCAGAGAGATGGCGCCGAAGCGGCACACATCGATACAGGCCCCACAGCCGGTGCAGCCGTAGTGACACAGATCCGCACCTTCTTCGTTCTTCTTGGCACGGCAGCCGCCGTTGCAGTGAACACAGGCGACCTTCTGGGGAAATTTCTTCTTAACGATCATGGTGGGAGCCTCCTTTCTATCTGCGTTCGTAGGGCGTTCCGCTTAGAGGTAGGCTGAAGCGACGCTCTCCGTCCAGACGATAATAGGCATCTGCAATGGCAGGCGCTGTGGGAATGGAGGTGATCTCTCCAATGCCGATGGCGCCGCAGGCAACATTCAGACCGGGCTTATCAATGACAATTGCTTTGATCTCCGGAGTCTGATGTGCACGGAACAGGCCCAGGGTGCCGAACTTGGCTGTGGGCTTGTTGTTCTCGATGGGGAACTGCTCTGTCAGAGCGAAGCCCATGGACATGACCACACCGCCCTCGATCTGTCCCTCACAGGACAGGGGGTTGATGGCCTTACCTACATCGTGGGCAGCAACGATCTTCTGAATGTATCCGGTATTCTCGTCCAATACACACATCTGGGTCGCATAGCCGTAGGCTACATGGGAGACAGGATTTGGAACATCCGCGCCGAGAGGATCGGTCTTTGCCAGATATTCACCGTAGAACTCCCGCCCCTCCAGATCCTTCAGGGTGTTGCCTGCAAGAGCCTCGTGGAGCTTCAGGCAAGCACGACGGCAGGCTTCACCGGTAACGAGGGTCTGACGGGAGCCGGAGGTATCACCGGAATCCGGGGCGATCCATGTGTTGGAGCGTTCAAATACAATATCCTCCCGCTGCAGATTGGTGTTGGAAACGATCATCTGCACGAGGACCGTGCCCAATCCCTGACCGATACAGGAGGCCCCGGTGTAGATATGGACCTTGTGGTCCTTCTCGATGATCAGCTTGCAGCGGCCCCAGTCGGGAATGCCCACACCCACACCGGCATTCTTCATGGCGCAGGCAATGCCCTTGACCTTGGCATTGTCATAGTCTTCCTTAATTGCCAGTAGAGTCTCCACCAGACCGGTGGATTCATCCACGATCTGACCGTTGGGCAGCACTCCGCCGGGACGGATGGCATTGCGGAAGCGGATCTCCCAAGGGGTGATCCCTACCAGATCCGCTGCCATATTCAGCAGGGTCTCAATGGCAAAGCAGGTCTGAGTCACGCCGAAGCCACGGAAGGCACCGGCAGGGGGGTTATTTGTATAGTAGGCATAGCCGTCGATTTCGAAATTCTCATAAGCATAGGGACCGGCGGCATGGGTACAAGCTCTCTCCAGAACCGGGCCGCCCAAGGAGGCATAGGCGCCGGTATCGGAAATGACCTTTGCTTTCACACCCTGAATGATACCGTTCTCATCCACGCCCAAGGTAAAGTCCATATCAAAGGGATGCCGCTTGGGGTGGATCAGAATGGACTCTGCACGGGTCAGCTTGCACTTAACCGCTCTTCCGGTCTTATAGGCGATGAGGGCAGCTAAAGGCTGTACAGTCATATCCTCCTTGCCACCGAAGCCGCCGCCCACCAAAGCGTTCTGGATCTTCACCTTGTCGTAGGGCAGACCTAACATCATAGCAACCTCGTGGAGGGTGGTATGGGAGCTCTGATCCGTGGTATAGACCAGAACACCGTCCCCATCGGGAACTGCTACGGCACATTCCGGCTCTAAAAATGCGTGTTCTGTCCACGGGGTCTCAAAGTGCTCATGGAGCACGAATTTGGAATTCTTGATGGCTTCCTCCGCATTACCTCGGGACACATGCTTGTGGGCAAGAAGATTCCCCTTCTTGTGTACCAAGGGGGCATAAGGAGCAGCAGCCTCCGTGGGATTGGTAACAGGGGCAAGGATCTCATATTCTACCTTAACCAGCTTCTTCGCCTTCTCCAGAATTTCCTGGGTCTCCGCAGCAACCAGAGCAATGGCATCTCCGAGGAAGTGGGTAATGCCCCCCTCAGGGATCATAACAGGCCAGTCATGTACAAGGTGTCCGATTAAGTTCTTGCCGGGAATATCCGCAGCAGTCAGGACACAGATCACTCCGGGCAGAGCCTTTGCCGCAGAGGTATCAATGGAGATCACTCGGGCACGGGGATACTTGGAGCGAACCGCAGAGCCGTAGCACATATTCTCGGGGTAGTAGTCATCAGGATACTTGCCAAAGCCCAGTACCTTCTCCTCTACATCCAGTCGATGGACACGGGAGCCGATCTTCCAATCTGTAGCCGAGGGCAGAGGGAGCTTCCCCTCCCGAAGGATCTTACCGGCTAAGCGGATCGCATCAATGATCTTTACATAGCCGGTGCAACGGCAGTAGTTGTTACGGATGGCGAAGCGGATCTGCTCCTCTGTGGGGTCGGGGATCCGATCCAGCAGGCTCTTTGCGCACATGACCATGCCGGGAATGCAGAAACCGCACTGAACTGCGCCTGCTTCACCGAAGGCAAAAACATATACGGACTTCTCCCAGTCGCTGAGCCCCTCTACGGTGAGCACATGCTTCCCCTCCAGTCGATCCGTATAGGGAATGCAGGCACGGCAGGTCTCTCCCTCAATGAGGACGGTGCATGCACCGCAGGCACCCTCGCTGCAGCCGTCCTTGGCAGACAGGATCTGCAGCTCGTCTCGGAGATAACGCAGGAGCTTTTGATTCTTCTGAACAGTCACTTCTCTTCCGTTTACATAGAAGGTAGACATAGGTATATACCTCATTTCTTATTTGTGCACAAAACACAAACAGAGTCGAAAAAAGAACATAGTATTGCACTTTAATGGAATTATACTACAAAACTGCCCCATGTGCAAGTGCACAGCAGTGGTTTTTTTGCTTTTTGGACTGGAAATATTTGATGAAGAAGCTCCGCTTACCTGTCCGGCATGCTTTCAACTGTTATCGCACCCATCACAAAGGCATCTGCACAGCAGCCCCTGCGGAACCGAGCACAGGAACAATGCGCTGATCAGGCTTTTCCTGTGTGCTGTTGCAGGTCGAACTACATATTTTCTCCTCCCCCGGCATATGCTGTTGTGAACACACAGCTAAGGGGGTTTTAATTTGAACGATGCTATGGAAAAACGAGCCTGCGATCTGGCTGTGTACATCATCGAGAAGCAAACAACTGTCCGTGCAGCAGCAAAGGAATTCGGGATCAGCAAATCTACCGTACATAAGGATATCTCGGAACGGTTGTATCACATCAATCACAGTCTTTACCAACAAGTAAAGGCCATTTTGGAGCTTAACAAGGCAGAACGACATATCCGTGGTGGGTTAGCTACCCGAAAGAAGTATCGAAACAAGGAGCTGCCCTGAAATTCGCTTTCCCGACAGACTCAATTCTCCTCCGCCCCTGAGTCTGTCGATTTGTTTTTTTCTCTACATTTTGTTCAATATTCCAAATAATGCTTGAGTTTATCTCGTTTCCTATGCAAAAAGATAGAATTAGCTCTTGATTATTCGCTCCACTTGTCGTATACTTAAAGTGAAGGGGCTAAATACCCCAAAATATCTTTGGAGGTGCACTTATGTACAACCGTACTTACAACTTCTCTGCAGGTCCCGCTACCATGCCCGTCCCGGTTCTGGAAGAAATCCGTGACGAGCTTCTCAACTACCGTGGCGCCGGTATGGGCGTTATGGAAATGTCCCACCGTTCCAAGGTCTATCAGCAGATCATTGACGAGGCTGAACAGGATCTCCGTGATCTTATGGGCATTCCCGACAATTACAGAGTTCTCTTCATTCAGGGTGGCGCTACCCTTCAGTTCGCCATGATCCCCATGAATCTGATGAAGAACGGCAAGGCTGTCTATATTGAGACCGGTGCATGGTCCAAGAAGGCCATTTCCGAGGCTAAGAAGTATGGCGAGGTCATCGTCGCTGCTTCCTCCAAGGATCGTAACTACTCCTACATTCCCGATTGCTCCGACCTGGACATCCCCGAGGATGCTGACTATGTCTACATCTGCGAGAATGAAACCATCCACGGAACCACCTGGAGCAAGCTCCCCAACACCAAGGGCAAGATCCTTGTTTCCGACCAGAGCTCCATGTTCCTGTCCAAGCCCTGCAATGTAGCTGACTATGGTCTGATCTATGCAGGTGTACAGAAGAATGTAGGCCCTGCCGGTATGGTTGTCGTGATCATCCGTGAGGACCTGATCCGTGAGGATCTGGATCCCAAGACTCCCGTTTACCTGTCCTACAAGACCCACAACGATGCAGGCTCCATGTACAACACCCCCAACTGCTGGGCTATTTACTGCTGCGGTAAGGTCTTCAAGTACCTGAAGAGCCTTGGCGGTCTGGAAGCCATGAACAAGATCAACGAGGACAAGGCCAAGGTCATGTATGACTATCTGGATCAGTCCAAGCTGTTCAAGGGCACTGTTGATAAGGATTCCCGTTCTCTCATGAACATCCCCTTCGTCACCGGTGATGCTGAGATGGATGCTAAGGTCGTTGCCTACACCAAGGCTGCAGGCTTCGAGAACCTGAAGGGTCATAAGTCCGTTGGCGGTCTCCGTGCCTCCACCTACAACGCTATGCCCAAGGAGGGCGTCGAGGCTCTGGTAGAGTGCTTGAAGAAGTTCGAGGAAGAAAACCAATAATTGAAACTGAATAATAAAAGGAGAAAATTAAATGCGTATTCTTGTTACCGACGGAATGGATAAGTCCGCCATCGCCGCCCTGCAGGCTCAGGGTCATGAGGTCGTTGAGCAGTTTTATGCTCCCGAGGAGCTGGGCGCAGCCCTCCGTGAGTTCGACGCAGTGGTCGTCCGCTCCAAGACCAAGGTCCGCGCAAATCATATCGACGAAGCCAAGGGCAGCAAGCTGAAGCTGATCATCCGTGGCGGTGTCGGTGTGGACAACATTGACGTAAAGTATGCCGAAGAAAACGGCATCAAGGTCATGAACACCCCCCGTGCTTCCTCTCAGTCTGTTGCAGAGCTGGCTATGGGTCTGATGTTCGCCTGCTCCCGTTACATCTCCATCGCAGGTCACACCATGCGTGAAGACAAGTGGGAGAAGAAGGCTTACGGCAAGGGCATCGAGCTCAGCGGCAAGACTCTGGGTATCGTTGGCTTCGGCCGCATTGGTCAGGCTCTGGGCAGAATGGCGAAAGCCATCGGCATGGATGTCATTGCATTCGATATCTTCCACATTCCCGGAATCGAAGAGCAGATGGGCATCCCCTATGTGGAGATGGAAGAGCTGCTGGCAAAGTCCGACTTCATCAGCGTTCACGCTCCCGCTGTGGACGGCGGCAAGCTGATCTCCGCCGAGAATATTGCCAAAATGAAGGACGGTGTCGTGATCGTCAACACCTCCCGTGGCACCAATGTTGACGAGGACGCTCTGCTGGCTGCTCTGGAAAGCGGCAAGGTTCGCGGCGCAGGTCTGGATGTCTTCGCAGAAGAGCCTGCCACCAACCATGCTCTGTACAGCCATCCCATGGTAGCCTGCACCCCCCATATCGGTGCTGCTACTCAGGAAGCTCAGAAGCGCATCGGCTCTGAGATCGTTTCCATTATCGAAAACTTCTGATATTACATATTAAAGGAGAACTGAAACATGAACGCATATGTACAGCGTACCATTGAGGATGTCAGAAAGAAGTATGCCAATCAGCCTGAATTCGTTCAGACTGTAGAGGAGGTCCTTTCCTCCCTGTCCCCCGTCATCGACAAGCACCCCGAGTATGAGAAGGTTGACCTCCTTGGCCGTATGGTCGAGCCCGAGCGTATGTTCACCTTCCGTGTATGCTGGGTTGATGACAACGGTCAGACCCACACCAATACCGGCTACCGCTGCCAGTTCAACGGTGCAATCGGACCCTACAAGGGTGGCCTGCGCTTCCAGCCCAACGTCTATGAGGGCATTATTAAGTTCTTAGGCTTCGAGCAGACCTTCAAGAACTCCCTGACCGGTCTGCCCATCGGCGGCGGCAAGGGCGGCTCCGACTTCGACCCCGCAGGCAAGTCTGAGGCTGAGATCATGCGTTTCTGCCAGAGCTACATGAGTGCTCTGTATCGTTACATTGGACCCGACATTGACGTTCCCGCTGGCGATATGGGTGTTGGCGGACGCGAAATTGGCTATCTGTATGGCCAGTACCGTCGCCTGAAGGGTGTTTGGGAGAACGGCGTTCTGACAGGCAAGGGCCAGACCTACGGTGGTTCTCTGGGTCGTCCTGAGGCTACCGGCTACGGTGCTATGTACTACCTGCAGGAAGTGCTGAAGCACGAAGGTGAGGATATCAAGGGTAAGACCATCGCT
>JAGBGB010000013.1 GCA_017936205.1 Oscillospiraceae bacterium | reverse complement strand
GGATGAATATCCTGCACCGCCTATGGCGGCAAGAACAGTATTACACGGCATTTCTTGGCGGATTTGCCGCCATGCCGCTTACCAGCGGCATAATAAAACGGTTAATCCGTTTTATTAGACATTAGTATAAGCAAGAGAATGAAAAACTACTGCAATACTGTTGGAAAAGAAACAGCAATGAAAAAAAGAACATAACAGGCATCATAAACAGTACAGAATACTGTTCATCATGCCTGAATACAGATCAGATAATGCAATCAATTTTTAGCCATAGGATACCGTCGGTTCAAAGGTTTGGATACCAATTTCGCCCATATCTTCAGTTAAGTAGTCTCCACTAAAGTAATGGAGTGTCAGCCAACCCTCGGGATCAATGACAGCATCATAAATTCCACTCATGGTCTGAGTGATGGAGTCTAAATAATTATTTCCGCTGTACATCTTCATATCAAAGGACAATTTCCCATCCGAAGCTTCCCAAGTTCCATCATAGGCAGCATAAGTTGTACCTTCTCCATTATGGATCAAGAGACAGCAGTAATGATCTCCCATAAGCTCTAAATCATGGTAGATATATCCATCCCCCTGGAAATCATACGCTGAAGTGCTCCACAAGCCAATCAGAGCATTTGTGTTAGAGGTACTGAAGTTTATGGTTCCCCCTTCCATGCCATAGAGGAGACTATTTCCATCTACATGGGTCAGGTTCAAGGAATACTCCATGCATTCCGTCTGATATTCACCATAGAAGTCGTATTGAGCTTCCGGATCCCCTACCGGTCCTCCACTGAGGGAAAGACAAAGATTCCCCTCCTCAGTCTGCCACCATTCACCCTCAAAGAACTCGTACAATTCTGTATTCGCAGGTCCGTATCCATAGGAGGCCAGACCATCATAGCCTATGACCAGCTCCAGAATCATAGCTTCACCCTCTGAATCAGGCACTTCAGCAAACCATCTGCCCATGCAGGGATCTTCCCCACCGTATTCCGATCCCGTGTAGATCTCAAGAACATCATAAGGTGTTAAATCGGAGATCAAGCTTGTTTCAACATTGAGCATTCCATCGCGCAAGCTAAGACTGGGACTATACTCCATGGTTTCGCCGCCTTGTCCCTCAATCAGAAGCACAAAATTGGGGAAGATGTCGCTGACATTGCCTCTTAGAAGTAAGGGCTCGACCTGAGCACTACGATATAGTTCTTCGCCGTAGGTAAGGGCTTCACCGTTTTCGTCCAATACCTGTTCATAAACGGTCAAGCCAACATCCTCACGAGGAACCACAAGATATAGCTCAGATCCTTCGTTGCTAATAAAGCGATCTTCCTCGATCATTGCTAATATTGGCAGCGCTTCAAGAAGCCCTTCTGTCTCAAATCCCGCTTGGATCTCTGCAAAGCTACCACCACAGTAACCAACATATGCAACTGCACATAGAGCCTGATCCTGCTCCAGCTTTTCCTGAATGGACGACATCAGAGAATCTGATTCTGCAGGCTCCGAAGTAGGTTCTGTGGTTTTATCTCCCTTTGAGGGCTTGGGCACCTTTTCGGTATCAAGCTCTGTTTGCGATGTAGTTTGAGCTGCTGATTCTGTGGTGCTTTCTGTAGGTTCTGTCTTAACTGTCTCAGGTTCCTTTGAATCACAGGCTGACAAGAGAAGTAAACAGAAAAGTAACACGAAAATGAACATCCATAATTTACGCATAATTCCATTTCCTTTCTGATTTTATAAGACTTTAAGCAGTCTCCAACAGGAAGTCATTCTACCCTTCCCATTGGACACAGCTCAATGTTGTAAAACGGGGCCACCGCAACATACGGCGGCCCCTAAGTATGGTATCAGGGGAAATAAAGGTCAAATATTATGCAGCGGGCTTTACGCTATTCAGGATTGCCAGAACATCAGCATCAGCAGCGGAAATGGTGCTGCTGCCGTTGGACCACAGGGTTGCCTGGAACTGAGGGCCACCTGCCTCGCCGGTGTAGAGGACGGTCATGGGATTGCCGCCGCTGACAGCGGAGAAGCCCTTCCATGTGTAGCCGCCTGCAACAATGGGCTCGAGATCAGAAGCTTCCTCATACCATTCGGAAGAAGGAGCCATCATATCGGTTTCAGGTCCGTAGTAGTCGATCTGAACATAAGCCTTGGTGAGAATATCGAATTCGCTGGTGCCGTCCTTGATGATCTGGAGCTTGTTGGGGTCAACAGCATTGGGGTCATCAGACCACATGTCTGTAACAGCTACTTCCATCCAGCCTTCGGGGACCAGAGCGGAGAAGTTGCCGGCATTGTAGGTCTCGCCGGCGATTTCCTTGTTGTCGTCCTTAGCAGCTGTAGTTTCCTTGTTGTCGTTGTCTGTTGCAGGCT
>JAGBGB010000127.1 GCA_017936205.1 Oscillospiraceae bacterium | reverse complement strand
CCTACAAGAAGGAATGCGTTGAGCAGGGCAAGAAGTACTTCTCCGTTGCATCCGGCGGTGGCACAGGCCGTACCCTCCACCCCGACAACATGGCTGCAGGTCCCGCTTCCTATGGCATGACCGACACCATGGGCAGAATGCACTCCGATGCTCAGTTCGCAGGCTCCTCCTCCGTCCCCGCCCACGTTGAGATGATGGGCTTCCTGGGTGCAGGCAACAATCCCATGGTCGGCATGACCGTTTCCGTGGCAGTTGCTGTTGAGGAAGCAATGAAGTAAGAGGCTTCTCCTCTACGATTTAGAATTACAAGCTGAGGGAGCACATTTTTTCTGACATTCAGAGGGAATGTGCTTCCTTTGTCTTCACTTGTATAGATTGCGATGGTTCCCGGAACGGCACACAGGCCGTTCCCTACAAACAAATAGGATAGATAGAGCGATATTGACGACTTGAAATTCCAAAAGACGAGAAAGGAGCAGAGTATGCCAAGAAAAATTAGAAACGTGGCGAAAAGACCGCCACTATCTTGGAAGGATAAGCTGCTTTATACTGTGGGAATGCTCCTATCTGTAGGGCTTATGTTCCTTTCCTTGATTTATCTTGCTTTCAAAATTCCTGATGAAATCGTATATGCAGACCCTACAGTTTACTGGGGAGAGAATCATATAGCAGGGATTTGTACCATGCCCATCGTTCTTGGCTTCTTTTCAACCTTTCTCCTGTTTTTCTTCGGGATGCAAAAACGGATCTCCATATTTGGAAACCCTAATTACAAGCCTAAGCTGTTTGCTCCTACCCTAAAGGTTTATCCTCTTGGGTCCGGAAGATTCTTGGAGAGCTTCACCGAAAAGGAACGAAAAGGCTTTCGTGCATTTATCATTTTTCTTGGAATCATATTTTTGCTTTCCATCCTGATTTACCCAACGGGGCTATATCCCAGAGAGGTTTACTTGAAGGATGACACCCTTGTTTCCTATAATATGCTGGATGAAGAGACCCACCGGGCTCATATCACCAGTGCACAGTCCCTGAAGCTTTCCACTTACAGCGGTGGAAAACATTCATCACCGAACAGGGTAAAGCTAAGCATTGAATATGATGAGAAAACCTACACCTTCTATCTGCCAAGAACAACAGAAGCGGTGCAAAAGGCACTATACATTAAGAGCTTCTTCTCCCCCGAGGAGATTCGGATTCGCACCGGAGGTTTAAGGTCTGTGCTACGGCAATCCGAATGGGATTCCGAAGCAATACAATTGTTATATGAGTTGTTTGAATACACTCCATAATACAAGGAACGATCCTGCATACTATCAAGGAGCAGGATCGTCCTCTTTTTTTTAGGAATTTCTTGTATTATCTGCTTCTGTATGGTAAAATGGAGGTGTATCATCCAGCGCATAGACAAATTATGAAAAAGGAGATATTTGTATGAAGCGTGTATTTCTCATTCTTCTGTGTGTCTGCATCCTCATAGGTGCAGTCCCTGTTGCCGCCCTTGGGGCTTCTGAGGGAAAGCCTGCAACCAAAGGCAGCTACCCCGTCCCGGCATTCCGCTCCCAGCCCATTTGGGAGAAGATCGAAAGAGGCATCCCCGTAGCCATTTCCCACAAAAGCGACTGGCGAAACTTCCCGGAGAATTCTCTTTTAGGTTTCAACTCCTGCATCAATATGGGGGTAGATATTATCGAGGTGGACTTCCATGTGACCAAGGACGGTGTTCCTGTTGCCCTCCATGATGATAATCTCCGCCGCATGACCAACGCAGATACCGTTATCTATATCCATGAGATCACTTGGGCACAGGCAAAAAAATACTCTCTGGAAGATGGCATGGGCAACAAGGGCGAAAACTACATTCTTACCGCTGAGGATGCAAAGGTCCTCAATTCCCTGCCTACCTATAAATCCACCGTCGGCACTGCCAAGGCAGGTGGTACCATGCCCATTGCTCGTTTCGATTCTGTTTTAGAGCTGGTGAATAAGCAAGCCTTTCTTCTAATGGATAAGATCACCACTGCAGAACCCTTTTCCTACGCCTATGTATGTGCCAGAGAATGGGATATGCTGGACTATGTGCTGTTTAAGGGCAACTATACCGTTGCGCAGTTGGAGCCTTGGTTTGCCGCAGGCGCTGCTCTTTGGAACAAGAAGCATCCCACGGAGCCCATTACTGCCGAGGATGTTAAGACATCTATCGTTTTTGAGTACAACAACACCATGCCTGCAAATATCCAGGCACTGATGGATGCCGGTGTTCGTGTCATCGGCATCACCGCCGGCGTGAACGCCTCTAACGAAAGCCATATGCGAAACACCTTGGCCCCCTTCTGTAGGGAAAAGGGAATTTACCTCCGCTGCAACACGGGAGATCCCAGCTACATGGGCACAAACGCCAAGGTAGACTCGGAGATCGGTTGGGCAGAGCTGTTTGACATTGGCTACACAGGGGTTATGACAGACCGTCCCGGCCCTCTGGTCAACTATATTCAAGAGAGATACCGCATTCGCCCAGCCTCCGACCGTATTGATGCCGAGCATTTTACCAACTTCAATCAAGACACCTACGGCTTTACCGTTCCCGAGGATTGGAATTCCGGGAAAAATAAGACTGTCGACAATCTCACAAGCAAGGACACCCTCACCTACGCAAATATTGAATTTGATGGTACTGAGAACATTTTAACTGCGAAGGCGAAGGGCAGTAACTGCTCCGTCAGTGTCTATGTAGACGGAACTGCTGCTGCAAATAAGGTAGGAACTCTCAGCTTCAACAGCACAAGCTATACCTCCGCCCAAGTGAAGATAGCTCCTGTCGTACCCGGAAAGCATACGGTCTACTTAAAGTTCAGCGGCACGGTTTCTCTGGATCAGTTCCGCTTCACAAGAGGTCTGTACTTCGGCTTCTCCAACGAAAGACTTGCCCGTTTCCGTTATCAAGATCGGCTCTACGGTAGCATCAACTATGATACAGGCAACTGGTTCCCTCGTCCTGCCACCATGACCACTGCTGTCTTGGATAACACCACAGGAACCCTCAGCACCAACCTCACAGCAGGAGGAAACCATTACATTCAGACAGGTGCTGTTGTAGGTGACAGACCTCTGCACTATCTACCCCAGGCAGGAGACCACTTCCAGATCCGTCTGAAGATCAGCAACGCTATGCCCAATGATGCTGCAACTGCTATGACCGCAGGCGTTGTCTTCTCCACTGCAAGCAGCACAGATTTCAGCTATGGGGACAGAGTGGTACAGACCATTACCGAGGCTCAGCTCAATGGGCAGTATTTTACCATTACCCTGCCTATGAACACCGCCTTTACAAGTGCAAGTGAAATCACCGCACTGCGACTGTACTTCACCAATCTCGCTCCTATCAGCGGAAAAACCTGCACCATTACCATAGATCAGGTTTATATCGGACCGAAGGCATACCTGCCCCAGCAGGACTATCTGTATTTTGATTTTACCGACCGGGATACAGACGAAATGCGATACATGACCTCCCAGTACGGATACAAAAACTTCGACAACTGTCAGTGGTTGGCAAGAACCGCCACCATGCGGGGCGCATGGTATGATCCCATGGCGTCAACTCTCCTTGCCCGTGTGACCGCCGGTGGAAACCATTATATTCAGACCGGAGCCACCCTAAGCGAGCATCCCCTCCATTATAATCCCTCCGACAAGGACTACCTGCAAATGCGTCTACGAATCGATAACGGCGCTCTCTATGATGATACCCTTCCCCTTTCCGTAGGGATCAGTTATGTGGGGAATACAAGACCGGAATTCTTCTATAATGCTGCATTGCTCCAGGACTTCCCTGCATCCATTTTTAACAGCGGCTTCTTTACGATCACCCTCCCCAT
>JAGBGB010000126.1 GCA_017936205.1 Oscillospiraceae bacterium | reverse complement strand
TGATCCCTCTGACGGAAGGATGCTCTTTAAGACCCTCTATGTCCCTAACAGAGACCAGTGCTATATTACCTACGCAGATGGTGCGTTTACGCTGGTTCCTCTGGCAGGGAATACTGCCACCAGAGTTGAGAACAACACCTTCTATTTCTACAAGCTGACCTGCCTCACAGAACCTCTTTACAATGCGCTGCAGGAAGCCAAGAGCTATGCCACGGGGAATCCCAATGGAGCCTATGACCCGGAGCTGTATGCCGGTTTTGAGGCCCTGCTTCTGGATTCCATAGATGCCTATGAGACCTATAACCACTATCTTTCCGAGGAGGAGCTGGAGAAGAAGGAAGCCATTGCCGCCGCACTGGATACCAGAGCTGCAAGTCTGGAAGCATATATGGACCTCCTTTCCACCGGCGATCTCTCTGCTGTTCCGGACAAGCTCCCTGCCTCCCTGGGCTGGAAGAATACGCATATGGAATTCCCAGGCCGAAATGATTATAACGGTTTGGACGGAAGCTATTTCATCGTTCACCAAAACGACTCGGGAGAAGCCTTTCTTATGGATCCTACTGCCACCGCTCCAGAGGGGCAGATCGCAGGCAAGCAGGTTCAGATCCTGAACCGAAGTGTCGTAGGTGGAGATATTGCTCAGGCAATTGACCTTGTATACGAGGTGCCGGCAGAGGAAAGAAACAACCATTGCTTTTTCCTCCGAACACAAGAGGGAGAGTTCCTTCGGGGAGAAAGGAAAAATAATGTTTCCTTGATCACCTTGGGCCATGCTCATCAGGCTCTGGGGCTCCGATACAACGGAAGCAGAGACCGTATTTCCATTTATCGAAATATCAATACGAATGCTGACGGCACATCCGTCACTGCTCAAACCTGCCAAATCGTTTTTGACGGAAGCTTCCGGTGGGAACCGATCACAGATGTGGTTCACAGCAACGCACTTCACTTCTATCGTTTAACGTGGAGCACCGAGGAGTTGCTTTCTGCTATTACAGAAATGGCTGCCTACACTGAGAGTAAGGGCAGTGGGATCGTTCCCGAGGTATATGCAGATTTCCTGAACTGTCTGGAAGAAAGCATAGGTATGTATTTGAAATACAACGTTTCCTATACGGATGCACAGTTGGAGCAAACGGTTTCCATTCAGACAGAACTGAAGGCGCAGGTTGTCCGGCTCCTTTCTTATAAGCAAATTCTGGCATCGGACTACAGTCTGATCCTTTCTCAGCTTCCTACGCCCTATAATGAGCTGTCCCGAGAGCCTATGTCTCGCTATCATGACAGACGGATCCGCCATGTGGCAGGCAGCACATATTACATTGTTCACTTAGACCCCACAGGAGATGGAAGCACCGGTTGGGCAATGGTTCCCGATGACAGATTGTATGCACAGCAATATGTGGGGGCAGAAGCCGTAGAGATCCGAGAAGATCGCATTGTCAACGGATCAACCTTATGTGCATTCCTGCTTCAGGAGAATGTGGACAGCTCCGGAACCCTCTGGGCAAACGAATTCCGTACGTATCCTGTGAACAACATCACCTTCAACCTGAACAACGGAAAGGATATCGAGAATAATCCGAATTTCCTTTATGCAGGCATGGGCGGAGGTGCCCAGTGCAGCTTCGGGATCCATGTTTATAATGAAGGCTTTACCATGTACAGCGGCAGAGATTTTGACGGGGACGGAACCAGAGAGCCTTATATTATGACCTATTTGCCGGAGCTCAACGGATTCCGTCCTCGGAAGGAAGGCGGCTACATCTCCAACTCTGACAATGTATTCCAACTGTACCGTATTTCCTCTCATGTTCTGGAACTGTACGATGCCATTGTGCGGATGGCATGCTATACAGAAGAAGCCTCAGTCGGTCTCTATCCCCGGGAGGTGTATGCAGCCTTCCTGAGCTGCTTGCAGGAAAGCATCGAGCTGTATCAGTATTACAACACCCCTGTCCTGACTCAATGGGATGAGGCGGAGCTGAAAACCGTTCTGGATGCACAGGCAGAGGAGCTTCTTTCTCATATAGATGCTCTGACTCTGAATTTGAATGATGAAAAGGTCGGCTATATTGATATCCCTGTTGAGATTTTGGACTTCCGTGCAGATGGCTTCATGCTGGAATACAAAAATAACAACTACGGTCTCAGCAGTGCTTCCAGTGTGGAAACTCACTATGGGTTCGAATCCGGTTATTTGCAGGCATGCACTAGGGCTTGGCCCACCTTTATTAAGGCGGACGGCACCAAGATCCAAACCACAGTTTCGCAAAAGCTGACGGAGCCGGAACTTGTGGATGGGAATATGGTCTATACAGAGAAGACCCTCCGTCAGGTTGCCTACACCCTTTTAGGAGGTGTTTACCAGCAGTATGAGAATATACCCGGTCAGAACAATATGATCAAGGCTAAGGTAGATGCCATGGCACAGGCAGCATCTGCCTATGCAGTTGAATCGGAGCCTTGGATGGCGCTGTTGGGAAGCCCTCAGGATACCTTCTCTAAAACCAGCACTCCCGGGAAGAACGGCGGCGAGCTTTCCTGGGGCAAAATTGTTACTGCGTACGACCTTGCTTACTATATTCTGAACTATCTGTGGAGACCTGTTTCTACCGAAGATGATATGGGAGACGGCTACACCTATAATGTGACCGTGCCGGAACGAGCAGTGCTTCGTCTGTTCAAGGACGAAAAGGGCTTCTACACTTTGGATGCACAGAACTGGGTAGAAAGCACCGGTCCCTACACCTACAATGCCTATCCCAGCGTGCCCGCTTCTATTCACCGGGACTCTCCCAGCTTCATGCCTATTGATGGCTTGGGCTTCGAAAAAAAGGGGTATATGGAAGGAAGTCCGGATACGGATCAGAGTGAATTCTTCTACAGGGAGAGAAATTATAGCACCGAGGGCTCCAACTTCCATTTCACCGTCCATGCAAAAGGCAGCTTCGTCTACTACGAGGAGCAGGATCTGTACTTTGAGTTCCTTGGGGATGATGATGTTTATTTCTACATTGACGGGAAACTGGTCATGGATTTAGGCGGTGGACACTCTGCAGCCGGCGACACCTTAGACTTAAACAAGAAGGCAGCCGAACTGGGGTTGGAGCTGAAAGACGGGGAGATTTATTCCTTCGATATGTTCTATGCAGAGCGTCATACCTCAGCTTCCAACCTGCGATTCTCTACCAATATGCGTCTCATGGATCCGGATCTGCTGACGAAAAAGTCCCAGTACGAAAAAAACAC
>JAGBGB010000125.1 GCA_017936205.1 Oscillospiraceae bacterium | reverse complement strand
GGCACGGATCAGTCCGGTGTTGCCCTCCTGGATCAGATCCAGAATGTGCAGACCTCTGCCGGAATACTTCTTGGCAATGGACACAACCAGACGGAGATTGGCTTCCGTCAGCTTGTTCTTTGCCTTCTGGTCGCCCTCAGAGACCTTCTGGGCAAGCTCCTGTTCTTCTTCCGGGGTCAGGAGGGGGATCTGACCGATCTCCTTCAGGTACATACGGACAGGATCATCCAGATTGAATTCTGCAGCAAGCTCCACAGGGTCTACCAGAGGTTCTTCTTCGTCACTGTCAGCAGAGAGGATTCCCAGATCGTCGTCATCCAGCAGGGGCGGCATCAGCACTGCCTCTGCAGGATCAGAGGCCATAACCTGAATGCCCATGGATTCGAAGGAATCGTAGATCTCCTCGATCCGCTCGGGAGTCAGATCCAGCTTCTCCAGCACTGCCATGATCTCTTCTGTTGTGAGCATTCCGTCCTTACGACCCTTACTGATCAAACTGGTC
This sequence comes from Oscillospiraceae bacterium, assembly GCA_017936205.1. Taxonomy (GTDB): domain Bacteria; phylum Bacillota; class Clostridia; order Oscillospirales; family Oscillospiraceae; genus JAZOXB01. Next base: position 4,239 of record JAGBGB010000125.1, on the reverse strand, counting down.
AACGGTGCCATCAGATCTCCGTGGTCTTGATCGTGTTTGTTTGTGGTAGCCATGAACGCACCTCTTGTTCCTAATTTCGTTCTTGTTCTGTCCTTGCTTGTTACAGGGACAGCGTACCGGCGTGCGCATTCTATCGTCTGATTCATGCATGCCCTCTTTGGCATATGGGCGGAAGGCCCCAAAAAACGCACCAGCGCACAATCTAATACATTTTACCACAGTTTTTTTCATTCCGCAAGTGCTTTTCGACAATAAACAGAAATAATTTCAACTATTTTTTCATAAAAAAGCATTTCGACGGCTATTGCACAGGATACCCGTCGAAACGCTGTTTCATACATGGAGAGGATTTATTTTTTAATAATTAGCTCGCAGCGGTTAATAGGAGTTCCCAGTTCATAGAACTTCTCCTCGTAACCGGTCATAATGCCGACGGGACCGTTGGCATGTAGATCTCTGGTCAGGTTGCGGATCTCTAACTTGCAGAACTCGAATTCCTCCAAAGACCACTCGAAGAGGGGGGCGTTGTCGGTCTTAAAGTGGATCTCGCCCTCGTTCTTCAATACCTTCTTATACTTCTCCAAGAAGCTGCGGAAGGTCAAGCGACGCTTTGCATTTTTCTTTCTGGGCCAGGGATCGCAGAAGTTCAGGTACAGCAGGTCAATTTCGTTCTCTTCGAAATATTCCTCCAATTCTGCAGCATCAATGGAGAGGAAAAACAGATTCTTCAGTCCCATTTGAAGAGCCCGTTCCATGCCGAGCAGCATAGCCTCTCGTACGCATTCTACAGCGAGGAACAGTACATCCGGGTGGAGCTGTGCGGTTTCTACGGTGAATTTGCCTTTGCCGCAGCCTACCTCCAGGCGGATCTCCTTGGCATGGGGCATCAGTTCACGCCATTTACCCTTGCGCTCCTTGCCGTCTTGGATCCAAATGGCAGAGCAGGCTTCCATTCGGGGCTCCAAGTTATTGCGTTTTCTCATTCTCATAATGATCGCCTCATTTCGAATTTTTCACCATTATACCAAAAAAATCTCTGTTCGTAAAGGTGCAAGTATTTTTTTCTTGCTTTTTTTATGAAAGCCGTGTATAATGTATGCGTTTTGCGTTTATATGAGAAAAGGAGAGAAAATCATGCTGTCGTTCCTGAAGAAAAATGTAACCATGACCGTTGCTCTGATTGCCGCTGTGATCACCTGTTTTTTTGTGCCTCCTGATGAGGCTTACTTAGGGTACTTCGACCTGAAAACCCAGACCTGTCTTTTTTGTGTGTTGGCGGTGGTCTGTGCACTGAAAAACATCAACTTCTTCTACATGCTGGCAAGAAAGATCGTCCGCTGCTTTAAGACCACACGATTGGCGATTTTGGCACTGGTGTATATCACCTTCATTGGCTCTATGCTTATCGCTAACGATATGGCACTGCTGACTTTCCTGCCGCTGGGCTACTTTGTACTGTCTGCCACAGGGAAGCAGAAGCACATGGCTTTTACCTTCATCATGCAGAATATTGCAGCCAATTTGGGCGGTATGCTCACTCCCTTCGGAAATCCTCAGAACCTGTATCTGTATACCAAGTTCCGGATCCCTACCCAAGAATTTCTGGGAATTATGGCAGTCCCCTTTGTGATCTCCGTTCTGCTGATCACGGTTTGCTGCCTGTTTGTGAAGTCTGAGCCACTGGATGTGCAGGATGAGAAGATCGACTTGGAGCCTAAGCGTACGATCCTGTATCTGCTGCTGTTCACTCTCTCTATTGTGATCGTGTTCCGTGTGATCCCTTACTGGGTAGGACTGCTGGTGATCCCCACCACGTTGCTGTTTGCAGATCGGAAGGCCCTGAAAATGGTGGACTATCCCTTGCTGCTGACCTTTGTATTCTTCTTTGTTTTTGCCGGGAATATGGCACGGATCGAGCCGGTGCGGCAGCTCTTCTCCCGACTGTTGGAGAAGAACACCCTGCTGTTTAGCGCTCTGTCTTGCCAGTGTATCAGTAATGTTCCTTCTTCTATTCTTCTGGCACAGTTTACAGGGAACTATGCAGATCTGCTTATTGGTGTAAATATTGGTGGTGTAGGCACTCTGATCTCTTCTCTGGCAAGTCTGATCACCTTCCGTGAGTATGTAAAGTACAACCCCGGTCGCAGCGGCTATTACATCCGCAGATTCTCTCTTTACAATTTCGCATTCCTCGCACTTCTGCTGGTTTGCACACCTGTGTACCATCTTTTCTAATAAAAAACCTCTTAAGAATCAAGCAAGTGCAAAATAGCACTTGCTTTTTCTTAGGAAGCCGTGTATAATAAAAAAGCTTTCCGGGTTTAGCGAAGTTTGGTATCGCGCTTGGTTTGGGACCAAGAGACCGTGGGTTCGAATCCCGCAACCCGGACCATATCGAGTGTTCATAACGGACTTGAGTTATGAGCACTCGATTTTTATATCTTTCCACGGTTTCGGTGCATTATTTGATTTTTCGGAACAGGTTTTCGCCTGCCCCGTTTGCCTTTCTTTGTTGGTATTACATTTCCATTTCGCACCAAGCTCTCAAATCTTCCACCGCTCCAATCGCAGGGAAATCTGCCCCCTGCTTACCGTGAGAAAGCCATTCGTAGACGCAATCAATCACCTACGCAATCAGATTAGCAAGGATCAGACATTCAGCTCCTTCCGGTTCATCACTTCTTGTTAGCCAGGCGGTAGCGGTTCACCAAAGCGGCAAGCTCCATACGGCTGTGGACATCAAGCGTATAATAAATATCCTTCACATAATCCTTCACGGTATGCTCGGAAATAACGAGAGTCATTGCAATAGCCTTGTTGGTGTAGCCCATACAGATCAGCTCTGCAACTTCGCGCTTCTTCGGGCTGAGCTTTAGCAGCGGATCGTCCAAGGTGTCTGCCTTGGCAATCACCACAGGCTCGGTTTTCGTTTTGGCCTCTGCAACAGGAAAGGTAGCCGTTTCTTCCGCTGCTGTGGGAATGGCTTCCTCGTCCGTTATCCTACGGCGATGGGCTAACATCAAAAACGGCTCCACCTGCATATATACGAACACAAGCACACCCATGATCACCGCATAGAAGATGTACAGCGCGGTAGGTGCGTCGAGGAATATCTCGGCAATCACGGCGTGAACGAGAACCGCCGAGAGAGCAAGACCGACGATAGCGCAAGGTATGTATTTTGAGGGATAGGATTTCATGATCGGCACACCGTAAAGCGGAGCGAGCATACATACCGTCATACCGAAGCCAATGAGTATGCAGGCGACGTAGGAAAGTGCGGGAACATATGCGGACACAAGCATTACAAGAAAACCGAATCCACCGAGTCCGACAAACAGGGGCACCATACGGAAGGGATGAATGTTCGCTTTCTTATGAAGAAAATACATAGTAAAGCATGAAAGAGCCACTACCAAATACATAATCGATACGCCGTGCTCGACCTTGCCTGCGACTGCAGGACCTCCAACGCCCATCAGTGCAGCAATGAAAGCAATAAGATAAGCCCCCCACATCATCTTCTTCGGAGCGACAAGACCGTCGCTCTTTTTCACGAACCGCGGCAAACGCTCCTTACCCGCAGGGATACGGAGGAAGAAGATAAACAGAAGCACAAGAGCCACCACCATTGCATAGCGGAAGGCAGAGAAAGGAATCGACACGATCTCGTTCTGAACCAAAGCGATAAGGAACACCGCTATACCGTAGCCGAAGGTCAGATACTTGATACTGCTTTTTTCGGAAAAGCAGTTGACCACAAGGAAGGTCTCAAAGCCGATCATCAGACAGCAGCAGAAGATCTGCAGGTAAATGTTCAAACGCAGGATATCGTCCGGCAGAGGAAGAAAGAAACCGATTGCCGAAAGGAGAGCAACACCCGTGGCGATCCGCTGCACCCACACGATGATCTTCGGTAAAAAGATCATGGTGAGGATACCCAGTATGTAACAAACCGCGGTCAGCGTAGTACCGGTATCGATATTAATAGGTAGTGGGATTTTCCCATCCATTGCCGAGGACGGCTCAAGGAAATAATAGATAAATGCCATCTGCCAAAAGCTGAACATAGAGAAGCAGACGAGCATCCACAGAGGGATATCTCTCCTCTTTTTCTGGTTTTCTATGAGAATCGGGTGATTCATAAAACACACCTTCCTTTGTGTCAAATTTTTATCCGAAAAGGGGGTACCCCCACGTTTTTTCGAAAAATCCCACGTTTTTTCGGGGTATTTTCGC
>JAGBGB010000124.1 GCA_017936205.1 Oscillospiraceae bacterium | reverse complement strand
TCGGTCTCGCCCCGCACTTACAGTATAGCATAAAACTAAGGGTTCATGGAGCGTGTGTGCAGCTCTTGCATGGATGTTCTCTGTGTTGCAAGAAATAGTTCTGTTTTCTTCGAAGATGACTAATATTTCTGTGTGCTGAGACAGCAAAACTTTCAGATTTGACTCAGCGCACAGAACCGTCCCCTGTGTTATGGAGGCTACCAAGAATGATTCAACCTGATTTTCCGATGGATGAATACTATGCTGCTGCATTTGAAGGGGAATTAGTGGGTGTGATTGTTTGCATTGTGGCAATCTTATTCGTCCTTTACAAAGTAATAAAAACGCTGTGCATTACAATGGCGGCTCGCAATAGTTCGAAATTTGACGCTCTGTTTGAGATTTTGTTTCATTTACTCTCTGTTGCATATGTTGTGGTGTTTTTCTTTACAATTATATGGCCAACCTTCCGTTATAGTATGTATCTTCCGTTTGAAACAGAAGAACACGCTATTGTTGAGCAAGGGACAATTACAAATATTTCACCAGTGCCCTATTCTCCAAAATTTAATATAGACTCTGAAAAAAAGCCTTATTTTGCTAGCTATGTAAAGATTGAGGAAACACAATACTATTTCCTGACCGCAGACGGACTAACTCCCGGCATGAGCGTTGAGTTTTCCTATTTGCCAAGAAGTCGCATGGTTTTAAGTTGCAGGATAGTAGAAGACAACAAGACAGGGGACGGTTTAACACAGGGGACGGTTTTAGCACAGGGGCCGGTTCTCTGTGTTGCGAGAAATAGTTCTGTTTTCTTCGAAAATGACTAATATTTCTGTGTGCTGAGACAGCAAAACTTTCAGATTTGACTCAGCACACAGAACCGTCCCCTGTGTTATGAACTGTTCCCGTATTATTTGGGGTGTTTCCAACATGCCCTTAATAATACAGGCTTCCACCATGTCACGGTGCACATCTAAACCGCAACAACATTCCATTAAAACATCCATAGCGTACCCCCTATACTGTAAGATGCGGGGGCGGCTTCCTGAAGATAAAAAGTTTTGCGTACGACATTAAAGTCCAGCGTGTGTGCTCAAAGGAAGCCGAACCATGTTCTATCAGGCGTGCTTTGCTGCAACAAACCGTCCCTCGGTCTCGCCCCGCACTTACAGTATAGCATAAAATCAAGGGTTCATGGAGCGTGTGTGCAGCTCGTGCACGGATGTTCTCTGTGTTGTGAGAAATAGTTCTGTTTTCTTCGGAAATGACGAATATTTCTGTGTGCTGTGATAGAAAAAGTTCTGGATTTGACTCAGCACACAGAACCGTCCCCCTGTGTTATTTTCGCTCACCTTTACTGTGCCATAAAACAGCATTGCTGTCAAGCCATTCTCTCACCAAAATCCCCCTGCGCCCTGTACGATGCCGATTTATCATGTCGATTTCCTACAGCGATGAACGGTGATTTGAGCTTTTGAATGGAAAAATTGTACGGGTGACACCTATGTAGCCTATTGCTTTCGGCATGCTTTTACAGTATAATCGTAATCGGTGAAACAACAACGCATTTCACAAAACACCCCTATCCAAAGGAGGCAATTCTTATGAAATACATCAACCGTTTCGGCATCCTTCTTTTCCTGTCCCTATTGCTCTTTTCTCTCCTCGCCCCCGCTATTGCGGTCTCAGGACAGACAGCACAAGCCATGCCTCCCCATCGGGCACCCTCCGTCAGCAGTATTTCTGTCCCCACCTATACCCACGGCACTGCATCTTCCTGGATGATCTATGATGGTGGACAAGCTACCACCTGGCAGGATGAGCCCTACGAATCCAAAATGCAGATCATCTGCAACACCAATGCTACGGAATATCTGAACTACTGTAAGGGTCTGTTAAGCAAGGGCTACACCCGTCTGTACTCTAAGGTGGTTGAGGGGAAGACGGACAAGAACCGTTACTTACGCTATCTATCCCCCAATGAAGACTACATCATCTATGCCTACTATACCGCCGCAAGTCAGCAAGTACGGCTCATCGTGGATACCCATCCCGACACTCTCCAACGATTTTCCTACAGCGGCACAGGCACCAAGGAAACCCAGGTATACATGTACGCTCTGAGCAACCCTGACGACTGTTATGCCGCCGGTACAGATCCCAACACCACACAGCGCCGAAACGAAGCCGGATCCATGTACATCATAAGGATGCCCGACAACAGCCTATTCATCGTAGACGGCGGCGGTCTGGAACAAATGGGTGATCGGGATGCAGAGAAGCTATACCGCTTCTGTCGGGAGATCACCGGGGTTCCCGAAGGGGAGCGAATGATCATTAACACATGGTTCATCAGCCACGGTCATGCAGACCACTATGCAGGCTTCCCCCGATTTATTTCCATTTATAACGATTCCTTCTTATTAAAGAACATCATGTATAATTTCGAGGTGCTTAACACCTCTCGTTCCTATACTCGCATTGTGAGCAAGCTCTATCCCGAGGCAAAGTTTTATAAGCCCCACACCGGAGACAGCTTTGCCATTGCAGGCGTACAATTCGATGTGCTCTACACCACAGAGGACCGCTACAAGCCCAACAGCAGTAACAAGCTCCTCCTAAACGACAGCTCCTGTACGGACTATCCCAACGAAAACAACACTTCTACCGTCCTGAGGGTCACCTTTGACGGCAAAAAGCTCCTTCTCACAGGAGACCTGCAAAAGGCAGATGCTCTCCTTCTGGGCATGTACCCTGCGGCAGATCTGAAAAGCGACCTTCTCCAAATTCCCCACCATGGTGCAGACTACCATGTGGATCTGGTAAAAACCGTAGCCCCCACCATTTCCTTCATCAATCAAGTGGAAACCGCCCGAGCAAGGCTGAATGTCTATGCCAATCACGCTTCCTGGAAGGCATACTGCGGTCAGCTCTACTGGAGCGGCACGGAAACTGTGGGCTACAGCGCAAGCAAGGGTATCTTCTATCGAGAGGCCTTCACGCCCAATGATTATTTGGGCTGGTCCTCTGCAACCTATCCCGTAAAAAAAGAGAACCCCTATACATCCCCTGCCGTCACCGCCTCTGAGGAGTACTACCGCTACAGCAAGGTCAGCGCCTTGACCACATCGGATCAAGCCTATGTCATTGCAGACAAAAAGCTGGACAGAATTTTCGCCTATGATGCCAACACCGGAACGGTCAGCAGTAATTATACCGGACTGTTCAACAACGGCAAATATTATTTCTCCGCTTCTCAAAGGCGGCTGGTAAACTGGCTCATTCGTTACACCACCTTCCAGACCCATGCAAGTGCCGCTGTGGACGGTGTCAAGACCTATTACGGCGGAACCCCCATACAAAAAGGTGCCGGCGATTATTGGGGTACTCCTACCCTTCCCACAGGAATGGTTTTGGGCAAAAATGACACCTTTACCGCCACAGGCATGTATGGAACCTGGGCAAAGGGCTCCGATCAGTTCGAAAGCCTTGCCACAGGCACCTGGGTGGATGCTCTGAAAGACGGCAGCTTCCTGATCTACCGTCATTATAAAGGAACCTACTATCCCTTCTACCGGGATGCTTCTGTTGCAACGGACGGAGGCTGGGGTGTCACCGAGCTGACCAAGGCACAGACCAATGCCAAGTTAGACTATCTCCAAACCTGCCTCTACGCCTACGAAGCCACACCCTCCAAAATGCGTCTGTCCTGGACCGGTCACAAGGATTACACCATTACCGCAGGTCCCTCCCCGGCAGATTTGATCAGCCTCGTTGCCGGAGATCTCCGTGTAAACTACAGCCTGGACGACTTCGGCGCAAAGGGAGAGATCCCCTATGATGCCTACGGCATTCAGAAGGTGGGAACCTACTGGTTGGAATGTTCCCCTGCCTACGATCCCCAAAGAGTAGGGGACTATACCCTGACGATCCGTTACAAGAACCCCAACGAGGTCATTCAGGATCTGGGCTCTGTAACCGTCCATGCAAAGGCTCCCGTGGATACGGACAAGCTCTATTTCTCATTTGACAATCTCCCTGCAGATCAGGAAAGATATCAGGAAGAAGCTGCCTACGGCGGTTTCAACTTTGACGGCACCTCCCGTTGGGAGTATTCCCGTAACGGGAAGATCCCCGGAACGGTCAATACCGCCGATGAAGGAACGGTAAAGCTCACCATTTCCGATTGGGATGCAAACACCAAGGTGGGAACCAACTTAAGCCCCTATGCCGGTGACACGGCTCCCCTCAAGTACAATCCTAAGCATGCCCAAGTCATGCAGATCCGTTTCAAAATGAACAATATGAGAGCCGCTGTCAATTCGGATCCCTTTATCAGATTGTGGTACACCAAAACCGAGAATGGGCAAGCAGTTACTACATACGACAGGGCTTATAATTTAGGCACAAACTATGTTTCCGACGGTCAATACATTACCGCAACCATCGACCTGTTTACCCAAGCAGATATTACGGCCAATGCTTCTGTTTCCGGCTTCCCCACCACTACCTTTGCCAATGCAGGAACCATCAGTGATATTACCGTTGCTTTCCACAACTTTGCGGCAAATGAAACCGGAAGCCCCGGTGAGATCATTGTGGACTATATCTACATCGGACCCAAGGCGCAGATGCCCGAGGGAGTCTATACTGCTACCTTCTGTAATGAGGATGGACAGGTATTGCAGACCGAACGGGTCTATGGGGGCGAAACTGCTTCTTATACCGGCGCAATTCCCACAAAGGCGGCGGATGCGGTTAATCACTATACCTTTGCAGGCTGGAAAACCAAGGAAGGAGCCGAGGCCGTACTGACCGATATTTCCTCTGATCTGACAGTCTATGCAAGCTATATGGCCACAGCCCACAGCTATAGCTATGAAGCACTTGCAGACGGGACCCTTAAGGCCACTTGTTCCTGTGGCTATGAGGAAGTTAGGGAGCCTGTTGAGGATGGGACCTTAAAGCTGAACCACAGCCTGAATCTTGCAAGCGATATTTCCCTCAATCTGCTGATCCCCAAGGCCCTCCTGGAAGGCTTCGACATGACTACGGTTTATGTAGAAAGTACCATTGACACCTATGACGGTAACGAAAAGACAGGGACCACGACCATTCGCACCGATCCCGTGGAAAGTGACTATTATTACTACTTTACCCTGGACGGTCTCACCGCTGTGCAGATGAATGACAAGATTTCTTCTGTCATTTACGGAACCAAGGAGGGATACCCTTACTATTCTCCTGTGGACGAGTACAGCATTGCCACCTATGCCTATTCTCAGCTGGACAAGGCCACTGTAGCTGACAGCCTGAAGACCCTTTGTGCAGATCTGCTCCGCTATGGTGCGCAGGCACAGAGCTATAAGGGCTATCGTACAGATGCCCTCGTGGATGCAGCCATGACAGAGGCTCACAGAGCCTATCTCAGTGATTTGGAGGCAGTGAGCTTCGGCAACAACAATCGGGAGCTGCAGGACTGTGCTGCACCTATGGTCAAGTGGGCAGGGAAAGCGCTGAATCTGGAC
>JAGBGB010000123.1 GCA_017936205.1 Oscillospiraceae bacterium | reverse complement strand
GGCTTGCGTCAGGTGCTGTCTCAGACGGACAGCTATAGCATCGCTACCTATGCCTACAACCAGCTCCGCAAGGAGGGTGCTTCCGAAGGCCTGAAGAAAATGTGTGCAGACCTCCTGCGGTACGGTGGAAAGTCTCAGCTTTTCAAGGGCTACCGCACCAATGCCCGGGCTGATGCTAAGATGACCGCAGAGCAGAAGACCTACCTCACCGATCTCTCTGCCGTGACCTTTAACGGATACAATAATATCCTGGATGATGTGCAAAATCCCACTGTTACCTGGGCAGGCAAGAGTCTGGATTTGGGATCTAAGATAGTATTGCGCTATGTGATCAATACCTCTGCCTATATGGGAGATGTAGAGAGTCTAAGCCTCCGTGTTACCTACACGGATTCTCAGGGGCAGACGGTGACCGTGGATGTGACGGAGCCCAAGGTGTTCCGAGAAGATCTGCATTGGTACGCCTTCGACTTTGATGGTCTCCGTGTGGCAGAGCTGCGTGCCGCTCTCTCTGTGGCAGTGTACGATGGGGATGTGCAGGTTTCTCCCACCTTGGAGTACGGTGTAGAATCCTACTGCAGCGGGAAGGTCAACGACCTGGGCACACTCTGCAGAGCTATGATGGCCTATTCCGACAGTGCACGGGATTTCTTCGGCAAGTAAAAAACTTGCAGGCGTCCACCATATGAGAATAACGAGGACGGTTCTCTATCTAAGATAAATAACACCGGGGACGGTCTCTGCGTTGCGAGAAATAGTTCTGTTTTCTTCGGAAATGGCGAGTATTTCTGTGTGCTAAGATAGAAAATGTTTTGGGTTTCAATCAGTACACAGAATCGTCCCCCCTTGTGTTAATAATTGCAAAAGATACAGAACCGTACCCTGTCCTTTGGGTGTAAAAATAATTTTGAGAGAGGTTAAAACCATTGGAGTATGCAATTTTATTTATAGTAGAAATGCTTGCATTAACATGTGTGTGTTGGGTGGTATTTTTTCTTTCGACATTTGCACACGAGTTGGGTCATGCCTTAGTTTATATGCTAATAACAGGGAATACTCATTGGCATATACGGATTGGATCTGGAAAATGTTTACTAAGGACGCAGCGCTTTTCTATAAAATTAGCTGTCTTTGATGGCGTATTTGAACCAAAAGAGGATGGAATGGAATTAAAGAAGGCTATTTTAACTCTTTTGGGTGGGCCTCTATTTTCTTTGATATTAGTTGGAATACTGTTATACACACGATTAAAGATAGTAACATTTGGTTCTGTGATTATTTCGTTAGAAGCAATTCGTTTTATCTCAAGTCTGGCGCTATTCGTCAATACATCTATTCTGCTATATTCTCTCGCTCCCATTCATTATTTTTGGGGCGAGACAAAAGGAATGGAATCTGATATTCTGCGGATTGTTCATATAATAAAATCAAAACGGAATAATTGATGCATTGGGTTTCTATTTTTCTGAGTTTGTTGTGGTTGCCGTATTATCCCGTCACTAGCACAAAAGACAAAAACCGTCTCCTGTCCTTGAATGCGCCATATGAGTGCGAAGCAAAACAAACCCAACAGCACCGACTCCGAGAACAACCTCGGAGCCGGTGCTGTTAATGTCTGGGGCTATGAGCATTCACCCTTACCACTGATAGATTTGATGCTTACCGACATTGATGCATGCAGTCCTGTGGAAGAGGAAATAAAAGGAAAGCCGCAGGCAAGTGGCTAACTTGCCTGCGGTGGGTTAGAAAAGAGGGAAAATGAAAAAGAAAAGAGGAGAAAAAGAAAAACTCAACGACTACACCTATATGATATCTTGAAAATATTAAGATATCAATGCAGAAAATATTAAGATTGTATGAAGTTCCATTTAAAAAGGAATATCGTGGGGATCTGAGAGGCGGTGTAAAAGGGCATTAAGGGTTGTATGCAGAAGCCATGTGCCACTGTGTCAAAACCTTTTTTTCTACATATTATGTGGTGGGAGGGATGGAGCATGTATGTATATTACTATACCTTTCGATCCATGACTGCCGCCATGACAGCGGCAGGGAAGCTGAAGAATAGAGGGATCAACCTTAGACCGATCCGTTCCCCGGAGCCACTGAGGAAGCGTGGCTGTGGCTTCTGTATTAGGATACCGGAGGCACAGTTCAGTCCCTCTGTGCAGGAGAGTCTTCGAGGGCTTTATGAGAAGCGATATGGCTATGGCAACGGAGAATGGAGGGAATTTTCCTTATGATCTATCTGGACAGTGCAGCTACCACACTCAGGAAGCCGGAGGCTGTATATCAGGGAGTTTTGCGAACCATGCGCCGATGCAGCGGAGTAGGACGTGGTGGGCACGAAGCCGCCATGAGAGCGGCGGAGGTCGTTCACGCTTGCCGTGTGGAGGCAGGACGCCTATTTGATGCGGAGCCTGAGCAGGTTGTTTTTACCATGAATGCCACCCACGGCTTAAATATAGCCATCCGATCCCTGTGCAGACCGGGAATGTCGGTGGCGATATCCGGTTATGAGCACAATGCAGTTACTCGACCACTCTATGCAATGGGGGCGAGGCTGATGATTGCAGGAAGGGAGCTGTTTAGACCGGAACATGCCATAGAACAGTTCAAGCTGGCTCTGGATCGTGGAGCGGAATTGGTGGTTTGTACCTGCTGCTCCAATGTATTCGGATATATTCTGCCTGTACAGGAAATCGGCGCACTGTGCAGGAAACGAAATGTGCCCTTCATTTTAGATGCTTCCCAGGCAGCGGGCTCTCTGCCTGTGTCCCTTCGTAACAGCGGAGCTGCCTTTATTGCCATGCCGGGGCACAAGGGCTTGTATGGGCCACAGGGGACTGGGATCTTATTGTGCGGAAGTGTAGGTGAGCCCCTTCTGTATGGAGGAACCGGCGGCCAATCTGCTCAGCAGCAGATGCCCTCTGTGCTGCCGGATCGGTTGGAAGCCGGTACCCATAATGTGTGTGGGATCGGTGGCTTGCTGGAAGGCTTGCGCTATGTTCGCAGAAGAGGTGTACAAAGGATCCGGCAGAAGGAGCAGCAGCTTTTGACCGTGCTTTGCAGAGAGCTTTCTGCTATGGAGAAGATCCAACTGTTCAGGGGACCTGAGCAGAGTGGTGTTCTTTCTCTGAGGGTCAAGGGGAGAGATTGCGAGGAAGTGGCGCAGGTGCTGGCAGAGCAAGGAGTTGCATGCCGTGCGGGGCTGCATTGTGCTCCACTGGCTCACGAAAGTGCCGGAACAGCTCCCGGAGGCACGGTGCGATTGAGCGTTTCGGACGGAAATACGGAACAGGAGATCCGACAGTTTTTAAGGATTTGTAAAAAAATACTTTAGCAGCAAAAAAAGCTGTGTTTTGCACTTGCTATTGTGGCGGAAATCGGATATAATTATCTAATAATAGAATCAGCGGAGTATTGCCTATGGACGCTATAATAGAATTTATCCGAGATATCGGTGCCATGCTTCCTACAATTAAATTTATGGATATCGTAGATATTCTCTTGGTTGCGCTGCTGTTTTACGCAGGCTTCAACATGATCCGCACCACTGCTGCGGCTCGGATCGCCAAGAGCGTCTTGATGATCGTTATGCTGTATATTTTGACAGGTATGCTGAATATGTATCTGTTGAACTATCTGCTGGAGGCAGTTCTGGAAATCGGCCTACTGGCACTGCTGATCATGTTCCAGCCGGAGCTTCGTCGTATGCTTGAGAAGATCGGAAGTAAGTCTCTGAAGGAGATCATGCTCATTAAGGAAGAACAGCGGGAGATCGACCAGGTAATCCATGAAACGGTCAAGGCTTGCAAGACTCTGTCTGAGGAGAAGACCGGTGCACTGATCGTCTTTGAGCGTATCGACATTTTAGCAGAGCATCAGAAGAGCGGAACCGTTGTGGATGCAAGGGTCAGCAGTGAGCTTTTGAGAAATATTTTCTTCAACAAGGCAGCACTGCATGATGGTGCGGTTTTGATCCGTCAGGAGCGTTTGGCTGCAGCAGGCTGTGTCCTGCCCCTGACTCAGAATCGAGACATAAACTCCGATTTGGGAACCCGCCATCGTGCAGCCATTGGGATCAGTGAGGTCTCCGATGCGGTCGTGGTTGTAGTTTCGGAGGAGACCGGCACCATTTCTGTTGCAGTAGGCGGAATGCTGAAGCGTTATCTGGCTCCTCAAACCTTAGAGAAGCTGCTTAGTAACGAACTGGCTCCGAAGGAGGAGTCGAAACCCCGCAACATCTTTAAGCGGGTATGGAATAATACCAAGGAAAAGGATGATCCCGATGCAAAAGCATAAGCTGTTATCCTTCCTGCTGGCACTGCTGGCAGCCATTGTCCTGTGGGTCTATGCTGTCACGGTGGTCAATCCTGATGATGTAGCCAGCATTCGAGGGGTCAAGGTTCGCATTGTGGGAACCAATGAGTTACAAATGAATCATCTGATCCTTACCGGCGGAGAGGTTCAATATGTAGATGTGGAGATCGCCGGCAGGCGTTCCGATCTGAAGGAGCTGAACAACACGACCTTGGAGGCTGTGGCAGATGTGAGCAAGATCGATGGTCCCGGCACTTATGAGCTGAGCTGGAGCTTGGATCCCCCTTCTACTGTAGCATCGGGAGATATTAAGCTCACCGGCTCCAGTGCAAACAAGATCAAGGTCAAGGTCAGCGAATACCAGCAGCGGCCTGAGATCCCTGTGCAGATCGAATACCGCGGAGCCCTTGCAGAGGGCTTTGTCCGGGATCCGGCTGTTATGAATATGGACACTGTGTCCGTTAGCGGTCCTGCCGAAGAGGTGGAAAAGATCCAATATGCCAGGGTGACTGTGGATCTGGATGATACCAAGGAATCCTTAGATCAGGAGCTGGAATACGAGCTGATGGATGAGGATGGTCAAGTTCTTGCTATGAGCAGCTATGTGACCATTGAGGATCCCACCATCCGTGTTATGGTTCCTGTGTACTGCTACAAGCAGATCAAGTTAGAGTTGGCTCTGATCCCCGGCGGCGGAGCCAAGGAAGAGCATGCAGTATATACTATCGATCCACCCAGTATCGGCGTGATCGGAGACGAGAAAGCACTGAAGGCTATGCCCTCTACCCTTGTGATCAAGGAGATCAAGCTTGCAGATGTAAAGGATAGCCTACAGCTGACTTTGACCCCTGAGCTGCCTGCCGGGGTCAGCAATCGTGCAGAGGAGGACTCTGTTCGCATTTCACTGAAGTTAGAGGGTCTCAGTACCAGAACGATTCATATTCCCAGTGAGCAGATCCGTAGGGATAACGATGATGTGAAGCTGGACTTTGCAGCATCTCGGATCCCCATTACCATTCGAGGAACCACACAGCAGGTCAACAGCCTGAATATCTCGAAGATCCATGTGACTGCGGACATGGTCAATGATTATGATCCTACAACCATGACTGTGCGCTTGAACATCACGCTGGAGGATGGACTGGACTGTGGGGTCATTGGCACCTATTCCGTGCCTGTTGTAGAGACCCCTGAGGAGACAGAACCCGATGAGACAACGAGCGACCGTTGAAGCCCTTAGCGGTAAAATCGCTCTGGTATCTGTTAGGCGAGAAAGTGCTTGTAGCGGGGACTGCCATCAATGTGCCGGCTGCGGAGCGGTTACACAGACCCTGCAGGTACGGGCAGAGAACCTTGTTGGTGCCTGTAAGGGGGATAAGGTCTATGTGGAATCCGAAACCGCTGTGGTATTGTGGGCAGTGGTACTGGTGTATTTGCTGCCTGTTCTTGGTTTTTTTGCAGGATACTTTTTAGGCTACAGCTTGTGGCAAAACGGTTGGCTCGGATTGGGTGGCTTCCTTTTGGGATGGATTCCCGCCTTGGGCTATAACCGATATATTAAGCACCGTCCACCGAGCTATGTGATCGTTGGCTTCGTGGAGCACTGAATTGGATTGATGCAATGTTTGGATATGTATTGCCCCTCCGTCCTCGTTTGTCAGAGGCGGAAGGAATGCGATATAAGGCTGCATACTGTGGCCTGTGCAGGAGCTTGAAGCAGCACTACGGTTTCCGCTCCCGCTTTCTGGTTAATTATGATATGACATTCCTGTATTTCCTGCTGTCTAAGGAGAAGGAGCCGGGTTTGGAGCCTTGCTTCTGTCCTGCCAAGCCCTTCTGCAAGAAGGATTGTATGCCGGAGGATCCTGTTATGGTTTATGCGGCGGATCTGACGGTGCTGCTGTCCTACTGGAAGCTGCGGGATGCTCTGCAAGATGGTCACTTCTTCAAGAGGCTGCTGGCTCGTATGGGCTTGGGGCTGTACCACCGACCCTATGGGAAGGCGGTGGGGAGAAGACAGGAAGAAAATCACGTGTTTGAACAGAATCTCAGCAGCCTACGGGAGCTGGAAGCCTCTCGATGCGCCAGTATGGATCGTGCGGCAGACGGCTTCGCATCTCTGCTGCGAGCCTGTGCAGGCTTGGTTGAGACAGAGAAGGAACGGCGTATTCTTGAAATGCTGCTGTACCATGTTGGTCGTTACTTATACCTTGTAGATGCTCTGGAGGACCTTCCTAAGGACATAAAGGCAGACAGCTATAACCCCATTCGCTACCGCTATGAGCTCGTAGATGGGAAGCTGTCTCAGGAGGATCGGGAGCAGCTTGTAGACACCATTGAGGCATCTATCGGAATGGCGGCTTCGGCTTTGGAGCTGCTTCCCAAGGGTGTGAATACAGAGATTTTGGACAATATTATTTATGAAGGGCTGCCTGCGGTGCTTCGCAGCGTGAATGAGGGCAGCTTCCGTAAGAGGAGATCGAAGAAATGAAGGCACCTTACGAGGTTTTAGGTGTACCCCACGGTGCATCTGAGGAAGATATTAAGAAATCCTATCGAGAGCTTGTACGCAAGTACCATCCCGATAAATATGCAGATAATCCCTTAGCAGATCTTGCTCAGGAGAAAATGAAGGAGATCAATGAGGCTTATGATACCCTGACTAAGGGGGGGAATTCTCAGAACTCCTACAACTCCACGAGCAGCGGCTATGGGGGCGCCAATTATGGTGGAGATCCCGGATTTGCAGAGGTTCGCCGCCTGATCCAAATGGGACAGATTCAGGCAGCAGAAGCCATTTTAGAGAGAGCCTCTGTCCGTAATGCAGAGTGGTATTACCTCCGTGGGGTGATCGCCAGACAGAAGGGCTGGATGGATGAGGCACAGCAGAACTTCCGCATTGCCATGAGCATGGATCCGGGCAATATGGAGTACCGGAATGCATTCCAAAGCAGTGGTCATGCCTCCTATTCCTACCGTCAGCAGCGGCAGACGGGCAGCAACAGCGATGGCTGCTGCGATCTATGTACGGCACTGATCTGCATGGACTGTATGTGTGATATTTGCACATGTTGTAATTAAAAATTTTGAGCAGCAGTTTTGATTAGACTGTGATTAGAAGGAGAGGAACAGAGTGATTCATAGTATGACCGGCTACGGACGAGCAGTACAGACCCTGCGTGGTAGGGAGATCACTGTAGAGCTTCGTTCTGTCAATAACCGATTTTTAGATTGCAGTGTGAAGCTGCCCCGAATCTTCGGCTATGCAGAAGAGCCTGTGAAGCAGAAGGTCAAGGAGCATGTGGCTCGTGGCAAGGTGGATGTTTTCATCAATATCCGAAGCACTGCTGAAGAAGAGGTTCAGATCTGCCTGAACAAGCCGGTTTTAGAGGGCTATTTAAAGGCTCTGCACAGCATGGTAGAGGAATACGGCGTTCGGGATGATATTAGCACCTCAGCACTTTCCAGACTGCCGGATGTGTTCGTGGTAGAGAAGGCTGAGGAGGATGAAGCCCAGAATGTGGCAGACATTCTGTCTGTTGCAGAGGAAGCTATCGAAGCCTATAATCGGATGCGTCAGACAGAGGGTGCTGCTATGGAGGCAGATCTCCGTCATCGTGCTGCTGTGATCCTGGGCTATGTAGAGCAGGTAGAGCGGCGGAGTCCTGTGACTCTGCAGGAATACCGTCAGCGCCTTGAGAATAAGATGCGTGAGGTTCTGGAGAATACCAATATTGACGAGAGCCGCATCCTGACGGAGGCAGCTGTCTATGCGGATAAGATCGCAGTGGATGAAGAGACCGTCCGTCTCCGCAGTCATATTTCTCAGCTGGAAGGTCTGCTGGACGGTGGCGGTGCCATTGGCAGAAAGCTGGATTTCCTGCTCCAGGAAATGAATCGGGAAACCAACACCATCGGTTCCAAGGGCAATGACATCCAACAGGCAAGAACCGTTGTGGAGATCAAGTCTGAACTGGAAAAGATCCGGGAACAGATCCAGAATATCGAATAACAGAAGCCTATGAAGCTTGTAAACATTGGATTTGGAAACATGGTTTCCTCCCGTAGAATGCTCAGCATTGTGAGCCCGGATTCCGCACCCATTAAGAGACTGGTGCAGGAAGCCAAGGAGAGAGCCATGGTCATAGATGCCAGCTTTGGCAGAAGGACTCGGTCGGTGATCATTATGGATACAGATCATGTGATCCTATCCGCCATTCCCCCCGAGACCATTGCCAAGCGTATGGCAGATAAAGAAGGAGAAGTCTATAAAGACGAGGAGGAAGCTCTATGAAAGAAGGAAGGATCCTGATCGTATCCGGCCCCTCCGGGGTAGGCAAGGGAACGGTGCTGAAGGAGGTTATGAAGAACCACCCCAATATGCGTTTCTCTGTTTCTGCCACCACTCGTGCTCCCAGACCCGGTGAGATCGATGGTGTGCATTATCGATTCTTAGATAAGCCCTGCTTCGAGGATCTGATCGCACGGGATGCTCTGCTGGAATATGCAGGCTATGCAGACAACTATTACGGCACACCTGCCGAGCCGGTCCTGGAATCCATTGCCAAGGGCGAAAGCGTGATCCTTGAGATCGAGGTCAAGGGTGCATTGCAGGTCATGAGTCGTCGTAAGGATGCGATTTCTATCTTCATTGCCCCTCCCAGCTATGCAGAGCTTCGCCGCCGACTGTATGCCCGTGGGGATACCGCCCCTGAGGTTGCTGAGAAGCGGCTGAAGATCGCTGTGGAGGAGTGCAGCCATGCCCATGAATATCAGTACATCGTCGTGAATGATACCGTAGAGCAGGCCGTGAAGGAATTTGAAGCGATTCTGCTTGCGGAATCTTGCCGCTCTGAATATAACCCAATTAATTTGAAGGAGGAACTTTAATATGCTTTATCCCGCTATGTCCAGTCTTTTGAGCAATATCAACAGCCGTTATCTTATGGTCAATGTGGTAGCACGTCGTGCTCGCCAGATCTCCGTTGAGGCCTATCAGGAGAAGATCCACCTGACCGAGAAGCCTGTCACCTTGGCGATCCGTGAGGTAGCAGAGGGCAAGCTGGCAGCATCTGTAGAGAACACCATTAAGGACTGATTTGTGAAGCGTTCGGAGGGCTGCTATGATTGGAAGAATTGCTGTATCCTCTGCAATTTATGCAATTGATAAGCCCTACGACTACCGTGTTCCGGAGGGGATGAATCTCATTCCCGGGCAGCGGGTTTTGGTTCCCTTCGGGCGAGGGGACAGGCTGGTTGAGGGCGTTGCGCTTCAAACCGTAGAGGAGGCTGAACGAGAAGGAAGCCTTAAGGTCATAGATACCATTCTGGATGAGCAGCCCCTGTTGGATCAGAAGCTGCTTCGTCTGGCTGCTTTTATGCGAGAACGCTATTTCTGCACCTTCTACGATGCCATTAAGACCATTCTCCCAGCCGGTGTGTGGTTCCGTTCGCAGGAAAGCTACACCATTCAAGATCCCAATTGGAGGGAGCAGATCCATCGGCAGCCTGTGGCGGTTTCTGTGATGCAGACCATAGAAGAGCTTGGTGGCAGTGCGGAGGAGGGACTCCTGCGGAAGCAGTTCCGGGAGGAAGCGCTCCATAAGGCGCTACACTACCTCATGGGGAAGAAGCTGCTGTCCTGTCAGACCCGTCGGCATAGAGCTGTTCGAGACAAGCTGGAACGGATCATAAGCTTAGCATGTCCGGTGGAGGATGCGCTGCATTATGCAGAGGGGAAGAAGCGTTCTGCACCTCTGCAGAGCAGCGTTTTAGAGCTTTTAGCCTCCTTCGGTGCTTGCGCCCAGAAAGATCTGAGTTATTATACAGGGGCTACCTCCGGGGTGATCAACCGCTTACAAGCTCTGGGCTTTGTGACTGTTGAGGAAGAAGAACAGCTTCGGCTACCCCGTGTACAGCCTGCTGCCTTGAACGGGGAATTGACCCTGAATCGAGAACAGCAGGAGGTTTACGAAGCCCTGCGACAGCAGAGGGAAGGAGTATCCCTGCTTTACGGTGTGACCGGCAGCGGAAAGACCTCTGTCTATATCAAGCTGATCTACGACTGCCTCAGTCGTGGACGGTCAGCGATCTTACTTGTGCCCGAAATTGCTCTGACACCTCAGCTATTATCTTTGTTTGCTGCCCATTTTGGGGAGAAAGTGGCGGTACTCCACAGCAGTCTGCGCCTAACAGAACGCTATGATACATGGAAGAAGATCCGCTGCGGAGAGGCGCGTGTGATCCTTGGAACCAGATCGGCGGTCTTTGCTCCTGTACAGGATCCGGGACTGATCATTCTGGACGAGGAGCAGGAGCATACCTATAAGTCCGATCAGTCGCCCCGTTATCATGCCAGAGAGATCGCTATTTACAGAGGAATGCAGGAGGGGATCCCGGTCCTCCTTGGGTCTGCTACACCCTCTGTGGAGACTATGTACCGAGCAGAAAGCGGAGTGTACCGTCTGTACCATTTAAGGAACCGTTATAATCAGAGAGCCTTGCCCCCTGTAGAGATTGTGGATATGAAGCAGGAGCTCCGTAACGGCAACAGCTCATCCATTAGTGAGCCTCTGGTTTTCGCTCTGCAGGAGAATCATCGGAACAGGCAGCAGTCTATTCTGTTCCTCAACCGTCGTGGAACCAGCTCCATGCTGTCCTGTGTAAGCTGCGGCCATGTACCGGACTGTCCGGGCTGCTCTGTGCATTTGACTTATCACCATGCTAACGGAAGGCTTATGTGCCATTATTGTGGCTTTTCCGTGCCCGCCTCCGGTCGCTGTCCGGACTGCGGCGGTCGATATAAGCAGATCGGCGTAGGTACCCAGAAGATCCAGGAACAGCTGGGGAAGCATTTTGGGTCTGAAAGCATTCTCCGTATGGATGCGGATACCGTGTCTGCTGTGAATACACACGAGAAGCTGCTTCATCGTTTTCAGGAGGAGCAGATCCCCATTCTCCTTGGGACCCAAATGGTTGCCAAGGGATTGAATTTTGAGAATGTGACCCTTGTGGGGGTGTTGGATGCAGATCTTGCCCTTTATATTGGGGATTATCGAGCTGCGGAGAACACCTTCAGCATGATCACTCAGGTCATCGGCAGAGCCGGACGGGGAGCACTGGGAGGACGTGCCCTGATCCAGACCATGACACCGGAGAACCAGGTGATCCGCCTTGCTGCTCAACAGGACTACGATGCATTTTACCGTATGGAGATCCCCTTACGGCAACTACGAGGCTGCCCACCTTTCTGCGATCTGATCAGCCTGACCTTCTATGGAAGGGAGGAGGAACGGATCTGGCGGGCGGCACAGAGCTTCCGCAGCATTTTGCTGGGGAATTTAAACAGTGAATATTACAGGGATCAGCAGGTTCGGATACTGGGGCCTGCACCTGCGCAGGTTGCCAGAGTAAATTTTGTTTACCGCTGCAAGCTGACCCTGAGTTGTAGGAATACTCGCCCCTTACGACAGCTTCTGTCGCATTTGATTCGGGAGTTTTATAAGGAAAAGGGAAACCGTGGCATTGGCATTTATGCAGATGTGAACGGGAATGAATAGGAGAGAAACTATGGGACTGAGAAAAATTTTAACAAAGGAAGAGTCCATTCTGCATAAGGTCTGTCGTCCTGTCACCGCCTTCGACGGGAAGCTCCATGCTCTTTTGGACGATATGGCAGAAACCTTGAAGGATGCCAATGGTGTAGGCTTAGCGGCTCCTCAGGTGGGCATCCTTCGTCGGATCTTCTTGGTAGACACCGGGGAGGAGATCGTGGAACTGATCAACCCGGAAATCCTCGAAACCGAAGGAGAACAGGACGGCATGGAGGGCTGCCTCAGTGTGCCCGGAGAATACTGGCTGGTCAAACGTCCTATGTGGGTCAAGGCTAAGGCTCAGGATCGTTACGGTGACTGGTTCGAGATGGAGGGAGAGGAGCTGATCGCGCGCTGCCTTTGCCATGAGAACGATCACCTTGACGGACATTTATATACAGAAATTGCATACCATAAGCTCACAGAGGAAGAATTAGATGAGATCTATGGTACGGAGGATGAAGAATGAGAATTGTTTTTATGGGAACGCCGGACATTGCGGCAACCTGTTTGAGCAGTCTTTTACAAACCAAGCATGAGATCGTAGGTGTTTACACCAAGCCGGATATGCCCAAGAATCGGGGTATGAAGCTGGAAATGTCCGATGTGAAGAAGCTGGCAGTGTCTGCAGGCCTCCCTGTGTATCAGCCAACTACCTTCCGTGAGGACAGCGTGTATGAGGAGCTGAAGGAACTGGATCCGGATGTGATTGCAGTGGTAGCTTATGGTAAGATTCTGCCACAGCGAGTTCTGGATATTCCTCGTCTGGGCTGTGTGAACATTCATGCCAGCATTCTGCCTGAGCTGAGAGGCAGTGGACCCGTACAGTGGGCGATCCTCAACGGCATGGATGAAACCGGAGTGACCGCCATGTATATGGCAGCTGCTATGGATGCAGGAGATATTATTGAGATCCGCAGGACCCCAATTGAGCCCTACGAAAACGCGCAGTCTCTTCTGGATCGATTGGCTCAGATCGGTGGAGCTCTGTTGTGTGATACTTTAGATGCCATGGAGCAGGGGACCGTTACCCGTACTCCCCAGGATGAGAGCAAGGTGACCTTCGCTCCCATGCTCAGCAAGGAGCTGTGTCCCATTGACTGGAATCAGACCCAGCGGCAGATCATCGACCATGTTCGTGGTTTGGATCCCTGGCCGGTGGCTACGACTCAGATCCAAGGCAAACGCTTTAAGATTTACGCAGTCCGCCCTGTAGACAAGACCACGGACAAGGCTCCCGGAACCTTCTTGGCTGTGACTAAGCAGGGGCTGGAGGTTGCCTGCGGCGGTGGTCGGGTTCTGGTGATCACTACCCTTCAAGCCGAGGGTGGCAAGCGAATGGCTGCACCGGATTACTTCCGTGGACATCCCATTGCCCTATGATGAAGGGAAGAGAAGCTGCCCTTCGAGCACTGCTGGCATGCAGGAAGAACGGTGCATGGTCTGACGGTGCCCTGAAGGAATGCCTGAAGGACATGGACCGTCGGGAGGCTGCATTGGCAAGCTGCCTTTGCTACGGCGTGATGCAGAATCGCCTGTGCTTGGAGCATTGGCTTGCCCCCTTTGTTCGTGGGAAACTGCAGCCTGCGGTGCGGGAGATCTTGCAGCTGGCACTGTTCCAGATCACAATGATGGATAAGATCCCGTCTTCCGCTGCTGTGAATGAAGCGGTGAATCTTGCCAAGATCTATGCCAATCCTCAAGCGGCACGTTTGGTCAACGGAGTGCTGCGCTCTGTACTCAGAGCAATGCCCTTGCCTATGCCGGAGGAGCTGTCTGTCCGCTACAGCCATCCACAGGAGCTGGTAGAGCTGCTGGGCGAGAATGTGGGACACAGGCTGGAGGCTCTGTTGCAGAGTCATAATACTACCCCTCCCACAGTGCTGCAGGTCAATCCCCTGAGGATCACCGCTGAAGAACTGCAATCTATTCTGGTACAGGGAGGCGCCAAGGTAGAGAGCCATCCGTGGCTGAACAATTGCCTAACCGTTACAGGCTCCGGCAGCATTGATCGCTTGGATGCCTTCAAGAACGGTTTGTTCTATGTTCAGGATGCAGCGGCACGATTGGCAGTTATGGCCGCAGGCGTGGAGCCGGGAATGCGTGTACTGGATTGCTGTGCTGCTCCCGGTGGGAAGAGCTTTGCTGCAGCCTTGGCTATGGAGGATCGGGGAGAGCTGATCTCCTGTGATATCCATGCCCATAAGCTGAAGCTGATCGAGAAGGGAGCCCAGCGATTGGGGATCTCCATTCTCAGGACACAGCTTCAGGACGCATCCAAATGGGTACCCGAGTGGGAGAGCGCTATGGACGTGGTCATTGCCGATGTGCCCTGCTCCGGCTTGGGCACCATTCGGAAGAAGCCGGACATTCGCTATAAGGATCTGAAGCAAACGGAGAAGCTGCCGGAGCTGCAGCTCAGGATCCTTAAAAATCAAGCAAGCTATGTAAAGCCCGGTGGTGTGCTGCTGTTCAGCACCTGCACCATTCTCAGGCGGGAGAATCAGGCAGTTGCACGGGCTTTTTTAGAAGAGAATCCTGACTATGTCCTTGAGGATGTGGAATTCCCGGAGGGGAGCGGGATCCCTACGGGAGCCATGACCACGCTGCTTCCCTGCGACTATGATACAGACGGGTTCTTTATTTGTAAATTCAGGAGGAAGTCGTGAAGGATCTGAAATCCATGACCCTTTCCGAGCTGGAAGCTGAGCTGCTTGCCATGGGAGAGAAGAAATTCCGTGCTAAGCAGATCTATACCTGGGTGCATCGGGGTGCACGGAGCTTCGAGGATATGAGCAATCTGTCCAAGGAGCTCAGAGCCCGACTCCGAGAGAGCTTTGAGCTCTATGCCCCTACGGCTGTACGGAAGCTGGAAAGCCAAAAAGACGGAACAATTAAATATTTGTGGCGTCTGAAGGATGGCAACTGCGTGGAAAGTGTTCTGATGCGTTACCACCATGGAAATACTGTTTGCATTTCTTCGGAGGTTGGCTGCCCTATGGGCTGCACCTTCTGTGCCTCTACCTTAGGGGGATTGGTTCGCCGCTTAGAGCCTTCGGAAATGCTTGATCAGGTACTTTTTACCCAGATCGACTCCGGCGTGCCCATTTCCAATATTGTCCTTATGGGCATCGGAGAGCCTCTGGATAACTATGATACCGTGCTTCGCTTTTTGGAGCTGGTCAACTCCCCGGAGGGGATGAACATCGGTATGCGACACATCAGTCTGTCTACCTGCGGACTGGCGGCACAGATCGATGCACTGGCAGAGAAGAATTTGCAGCTCACACTGTCCGTGTCCCTCCATGCACCTACGGATGAGATCCGTAATACCATTATGCCGGTGAACAAGCGATATCCTGTGGATACGCTTCTGGCATCCTGCAGACGATATTTTGAGAAAACAGGCCGCCGCATTTCCTTTGAATACGCTATGATCCGTGGAGTCAACGACACGCCGGAGATCGCACAGATCCTGATCCGTAAGCTCCGTGGTGTGGCGGCTCATGTAAACCTAATTCCATTGAATGATGTAGAGGAAAGCCCTCTCAAGCCCAGCTATCCCCATGTGGTTCGTGCCTTCCAACAGGCATTACAGGATCAGGGGATCCCTGCAACGGTCCGTAGAACCTTAGGCAGTGATATCAATGCCTCCTGCGGTCAGCTGCGGAGAAAATATGAAAAAACAGGAAGAAAGGAGTGAACATCATGCAGGCTTGGGGAATTACAGATGTGGGAAATGTCCGAACACAGAATCAGGACTTTTATCAGATCACAGAGCTTGGTGAAGACTGCCTCTTGGCTGTGGTCTGTGACGGTATGGGCGGAGCCAAATCCGGCAATGTAGCCAGCCGTCTTGCTTGCGAGGTGTTCACGGATGAGATTTTACGATCCTTTAAGAAGGAAATGACTGCTGCAGAAGTGGACCGGATCCTCCGATCTGCTGCTAATCTTGCCAATGTATCGGTTTTTGAGCATTCTCAGTTAAGTGAGGAATATCGTGGTATGGGTACCACACTGGTTGCAGCTTTGCTGCGACCGAAGGAGGCTCTGGTCATTAACATTGGTGACAGCCGAGCCTACTATTTTGATCCCGACGGAGTTCGATGCATTACAACAGATCATTCTGTTGTGCAATACATGGTTCAGCGAGGGGAACTGACCCCGGAGCAAGCCAAGAATCATCCCAGTAAGAACCTGATTACACGTGCCATAGGTCCAACAAACCAGGTTTTGGCAGATGTGTTTACCTTATCCATCCAAGAGGGAGATGCGATTCTGCTGTGTTCGGATGGATTATCCAATCAAATGGCTGATCAGGAGATCTTATTTGAAGTAGTTCATGGTGTACGGCAGGACGACTGCTGCCAGCGTTTGCTGGAGATCGCCAAGGAACGAGGAGCACCGGATAATGTGACCTGTGTTCTGGTTGCAATATGATCTCTTTTCCATATATTACGGTTGCCGTTCGCCGTTTTGGAACGGACCGCTTCTGCGGTAAGGAGTAGCTATGGAGAGTTACATAGGTAGGCTGCTTGACGGTCGGTATGAGATCTTAGAGGTCATTGGTACCGGCGGTATGGCAGTGGTATATAAGGCTCTGGACCATCGTCTCAATCGTCCTGTTGCCATAAAAATTCTGAAGGATGACTTGTCCCGGAATCAGGAATTCCGCCGTCGCTTCCATGCGGAGTCTCAGGCTGTTGCTATGGTGTCCCATCCTAACATTGTGGGAGTTTATGATGTTTCCAGCAGCGGTGAAGGGGACTACATTATCATGGAGCTCATTGAGGGCATTACCTTGAAGCAGTATCTGGAGCGGAAAGGAAACCTAAACTGGCGTGAGACTCTGCATTTCTCCATGCAGATCGCCAAGGCTCTGGAACATGCTCATTCCAAGGGCATTGTCCACCGTGACATTAAGCCCCATAATATTATGATCCTGAAGGACGGTAGTATCAAGGTTGCAGATTTTGGCATTGCCCGTGTGGGATCTGCACAGAACACCCTGACCCGAGAGGCGTTGGGTTCAGTACATTATATCTCTCCGGAGCAGGCGAGGGGCTCTATGGTGGATAACCGTAGCGACCTGTACTCTCTGGGTGTAGTGATGTATGAGATGCTGACAGGCAAGACTCCCTACGATGGAGAGACTCCTGTGGCGGTTGCTATCCAGCATATTAATGGTGGTGCCCACTGCCCCAGTGAGTTGGTCACCGGGATCCCTCTGGGGCTGGAGCAGATCACCATGCATGCCATGAACAGCAATGTGGATCTTCGCTATACCTCTGCTACGGAAATGCTCCGTGACATGGAGGAGTTCCGCAAGAATCCTGCTATGACCTTTATGTTCGGTTCTGCCGCAGCGGCTGCGGCTCACAAGCCCGCTGTTGTGCCACATAAGAGCTCTACAGCTCCTCGGACGGATGCGGAACGCTATGTGATCGCTCGCACCAATAAGGCTGACAACCGCAGCGCAGAGGAACGCCGTGCAGAACGGGCGAGGAAGGAAGCTCAGCTTGCTGAGGATAAGCGTAGGAAGACGCTGACCGTTGCCATTGCAGCAGCTGCGGTGGTATTCGTTGTGTTGGTAGTGGTGCTGGTGCTTTCTCTTACCAAGAGTCCTTCCAATGATGTGGATCCCACAGAGACCGGCGAAGTGTCCGACACTGTTCGTGTAGAGGATTTCGTAGGTATGCGGATCGAGGACATTGACCCTGAGGATTATCCTGATCTGAAGGTAGATGTACGGAATGTAGACGAGGCCTACAGTGATAAGTATGACGAAGGCTATGTGATCAAGCAGGAGCCGGAGGCCGGTGACGAGGTCAAGAGGGGTAGAACTGTTCGTCTGACTGTCAGCAAGGGCAAGAATGAGAATATTATGCCTGAATTTGTCAACCAGCTCGGTACGGATGCGTGGGATTACCTGAAGAATCTGGATATGGGCCTGAAGATCCTGACCGAGGAGATCGGCAGTGAAGAGATCACCAAGGGCTATGTGGTTCGTACAGAGCCTGCAGCAGGGGAAGAGCTGACCAAGAATCAGAATGTGACCCTGTATATCAGCCTTGGATCTAACAAGATGCCTAAACTGGCGGGGGAAGCGCAGGCGGATGCACAGCAGCGTCTGGACAAGATGGAGCTGAATCTGAAGGTCACTGTCCTGCAAGAAGCCAGTGAGACCGTTCCCAAGGGCTATGTGATCCGTACGGAGCCCGCTGAAGGGGCTGAGTTGGATAAGGGACAGCGAGTGACTGTTTATGTGAGCTTAGGCAGTGACAAGATGCCTAAGCTGGTCGGAGAGTCCAAGAACAATGCTGAGGTTCTCCTGAAGGCAATGGATATGGATCTGAAGCCCAATCTGGAGCTGAAAGAGAGCAGTGAGACTGTGGAGGAAGGCAAGGTTTGCCGCACAGAGCCTGCCGCCGGTGAAACCCTTACCAAGGGGCAGACGGTTAAGGTCTATATTTCCACAGGCAGCAAGTATGCCACCGTGCCCAATGTCATCGGTATGACAGAGGCAGAGGCCAAGAAGGCACTTGAAACAGCTAACCTTGGCTGGGCAGTGGGTGATCCCGGTTTCTACGAGGGTATAGAGCCCGGCAAGGTGGGCGGTATGAGTATTCAGCCTGACACGCAGATCGAAAAGGGTGCTTCAGTTACCATCTATCTGTGCAAGGAGCCGGAGAATGTAACGGAGCCCACCACAGAATCCTCTGATCCTACGGAGAGCACCAGTCAGGAAACACCTGTAGTAGAAGGCGGGAATGAATGAGTCAAAACAGAAACGGACGGATCATTAAGGCTCTCAGTGGCTTTTATTATGTCCATACCGCAGAGGGGCAGACCGTAGAATGTCGTGCCAGAGGCATCTTCCGCAAAATGAAAATGAGCCCCCTGGTAGGGGATCAGGTCAGCTTCTCCATGGAACGGGGGAAGGGCATGATCGAGAGTATCCAACCACGGAAGAATTTCTTCATTCGCCCTGCGGTAAGCAATGTGGATGCATTGGTAATTCTGGCATCCGGTGCCAATCCGATTACGGATCCCTTTCTCATTGATCGGGTCGCTGCCATTGCAGGAGATCGGGGGGTTCCTGTGATCCTGTGCGTGAATAAAACGGATCTCAATGACGGTGCACAGCTTATTGATATCTACCGCCATGCAGGCTTTGCGGTCTATCCCACCAGTGCAGAAACAGGAGAGGGGATCGATGCCCTCTTGGATGCTATCCGTGGGAAGACGGTTGTATTCACAGGCAATTCCGGTGTAGGGAAGTCCAGTATCCTCAATCGCTTTGATGCCTGCCTGTCCATTGAGACCGGAGAGGTTTCCGATAAGCTGGGCAGAGGTCGCCATACCACCCGTCATGTGGAGCTATACAGCTTAGGTGCTGATACCTATGCCATTGATACACCGGGCTTTTCCTCCTTCGATACGGAGCAGATGGAGTTGGTGCTGAAGGAGAATCTGCAATATGCCTTCCCGGACTTTGCACCCTATTTAGGGCAGTGCCGCTACCATGACTGCGCTCACCTGAAGGAACCGGATTGCGCGGTGCTGCAGGCGTTGCAGCAGGGAGAAATTGAGGCAAGCCGCCACAGCAGCTACGCTCGGCTCTATGAAAGCGCCAAGGACATCAAGCTCTGGGAGCTAAAATAAGATATGCAGAATAAAAACCGCCCCCTACACATAGGCTTGTGCAGGGGGCGGTTTTATGTGTAAACGGAACGAAATGCTTGGATCCTGCTGTATGGCATTTGGAGCAGGACTGCTTCTGTCTATGTTTTTCCGTTCGGACTTTGTTCTCTGCGTCATAGGAATTGCAGGACTGGTCGGTGGCTTGCTGTGCTGCAGGCAGAGAATGTAGGCATACTTATGTCCAAGCTGTCATATATATGAATGAGATTTAAGGAGAGGTGATCGTATTGGAATTGATGTTTCAAGAATATGAAATGAGCAGTCTGAAGCAGGTCTTTGCCCATACAAGCCTTGGAGAGCAAACTGCAGATGTGATCATTCCCGACAGTTGTGCCGATGTGGATCGGATCGTGGATAGCTTCGGGATCGTGACCATTCAGGACTCCCAGTGCTTGCAGGATTCCGTCAGTGTATCCGGGCTCGTTCAGGTGGGGATCCTGTTTGTTGGGGAGAATGAAGAGCTGAACACCGTCAGTGCAAGACTTCCTTTCAGCTTCCGTAAGGATCTGCCGGAGATCGTGGAGCAGGGAATGCTGAGCTATGATTGTCGGATCGTCAGTGTAGATGCCAGAGCCCTGAATTCACGGAAGCTGCTGGTTCGGGCTGGCTTGCAGTGTAGCTTCCGTGTGTTTGAGCGGGAAGTACGAGTGCTGAAGGAGTTGGAGCTTCCTTCTGAAGCTCTGCAGCTCCGTAGAACGGAGTATCCTATGAAGGTGCCCACGGAGTTTGGTGAGAAGAGCTTCAACATAAACGATGAATTGGAGCTTCCCGGAAGTGCTCCAGCCATTACTCGGATCCTGAAAGCAGTCAATCGGATGCAGATCTTAGAGCAGAAGGCTGTAGGCGGAAAGGGAGTCTTCAAGATGGAGCTGCTGCTCCATCTGCTGTATGCAGATCCCCAGGAGCAACTGTGCACCTACGAATGGCGGATCCCACTGTCACAGTTTGTGGATCTGTCCGGGGATACGGATAATGCAGAGTTGAACACTGTCTTACTTCTGAAGGAATTTGATCTGGAGCCGGACAGCCAGATCGAGAGCCGCCGTCTATTCCTCCGCTTGGGGGTTGCGGCACAGTGTATGGCATTGGAGGTGCGAACGGTGGACCTCATTGAGGATGCCTATTGCACAGATGCCATCCTTCAACCTCAGTGGCAGCAGTGGCAGTGTCGATCCCTCTTAGACTCGCAGACCATTCGGGGTACTGCTCAGTGGATGGGAGAGGAGGTCGCAGCATCTGTGGTTGATGTATGGGCATATGCTGAGGAAGGGGAAAAGGAAGCCTTTGAGGATCAAATGAAGCTGCGACTTCCACTGCATTGTTCCGTGCTGTTTTACGACACAGAGGGAAAGCTGCAAGGAAAACAGATCCGACCTGTTATGGAGGCGGAGCTGCCCCTCCATCGGGGAGCGAGCTGTGAGCTCAGGGATTGCTTGTGTACAGAGGTATACTGCAATGCCAACCCAAGAGGCATGGAGCTGCGAGTCCCTGTTCAGTTGACTGCGGATAGCTACGGAGAACAGACACTCCGATCCTTGGACGGTGGAGAGGTTCTGCCTCTGCCGGAAGCAAGTGAACGACAGCCGTCCCTGATCCTCCGCCGTACCGAGGGAGAAGAGGAGCTCTGGAATATTGCCAAAGCCTATCGTACACCTATGAAAGCCATTCAGCAGGCAAATGATCTGTCATCCACTGTAGTCCCGGAGGACACCATGCTGCTGATCCCACTGTAATTGATCCATATTTGGAGTCGCTGCGGATAGATTCTGTAGCGGCTCCTTGATTTTTGTGGTAGAATAATAAAAATCGAAAGTAATTCGGCTCGCTCAGTCGTATAATCAGTGAAGGGGTCGGACGGTGACCCACAGACAGAAGGAGGAAGTCACATGGATAACGGTGCAAGTAGCTACCGCCGCTACCTAAATGGTGACGAAAGTGCCTTTCACGAAATTGTAAAAGAATACTTTGATGGTCTGGTTTTATTTCTATACCGCTTTGTAGGGGATCTTGCGGCTGCGGAGGATCTGGCACTGGATGCCTTTACGCAGCTTGTGGTACATAAGCATCGGTATAACTTTCGGGTATCGCTGAAAACCTATTTGTTTATGATCGGACGAAGCAGGGCATTGGACTATATCAAGCATCGGAAGAAGTTGGGGATGGTCTGCTTAGATCAGGCAGCAGAGCTTCCGTCCTGTGAGACTGGGCCGGAAGAGCAGCTGATAGAACAGGAGGAGAAGCGACAGCTCCATGAGGCATTGTCTCGGTTGGAGGAAAAGCAGCGACTGGTGCTGCATTTGGTTTACTTCGAGGAGCTGAGCTGCGAGGAGGCTGCGAAGGTCCTGAAGATGAATCGGAAGCAGGTATATAATTTACTGTATCGTGGAAAGAATGCACTTCGCACCATCCTTGAGGAAGGGAGGAGAAGCCAATGAGGAGCTTTGAAGAACGCCTTGCAGAGATCCAACGTCGGAGTGAGGCTATTCTAAAGGAACGGAAACAGAAACGCCGTCGGGCACTGCTGGGCTGTGTGCCCCTGTTCCTGTGTATCAGCCTGTGGAGCGTACATTCCTTGTATGGGAACAGTGCTACAGAGGCAGAGTATGTGCCTTTTGACGAGGAAGTATCTCTGGAAGAAACGGTTCCTGCCAGCTTCACGGAATGTGCTTTAGAGAATGAGCTCTCCCATGTGCAGCGGGTCTGTGTCAGTGCAGAGGATTGGGAGCTGTGCCATGAGGGGCAGAAGGAGATCCGCAGCATCACAGAACTGTTGACGGAATTATGTAGTGTAGATGATTCGGAATGGGTAAGCGCTACAACGGCTCTCTCCGGAATGGAAGGCGCTAAGTCTTACAGAATCGTCCTGTATACGCAGGAAGGACAAGCTGTAATATACCGATTGGAGCAGAGGCTCCTGGTCAATGAAGACAAGGAACGCTGTGTACTTCTGACCAAAAAACAAGAAACAGAGCTAAAAAACCTTCTTGGTATCCCCGAAACCTAATACTATCTTGATAAGGAGTGAAATCATGAAAGGAATTTGTTATCAAAGCCTAAGCATCCTGCTTATATTTGCAATGCTGCTCCTCTTGGGTGCATGCAGGGCGGATGTTGTAATGGGAGCAAGCATTCAGGGGGAGTCCTATACCGGATTCCCCGGAGTAAGCATAGAAATAGAAGAAATCGATCCGGACAAAGGAACAGTTCGGATCCGTTGGAAGAATGAAACAGACTATGAAGCAATGTATGGCTCCTCCTTTGACATTCAGCGGCTGCAGGATGGGAAGTGGGTCTCCTGTATGACAGAGGGGAACTGGGCATTTACTGCCATTGGCTATTCCCTGCAGTCGGGACAGGAGCGGGAGCAGAGCCACAGTGTTAAGGAAATGTTCGACCTGTCCAAGGAGGGACAATACCGCTTCAAAACCGATTGCTATGTCTACCTCACAGAGGAGGAAAGTCAAAGCTGTGAGCTGTGGGCAGAGTTTACTTTAAGTACCACAAAATAAGGAGGCAATGATCATGAAAAAGAAACCATGGATCGTGATCTGCTCTGTTGCCCTTCTGCTTGCTATGGCGGTGAATCTGTCCGGCTGTGCAGCTCGTGTGCAGGCAGCGGATCTGATGGAGGGGATCTCAGGGAACCGTGTGAAGGGGAAAGAAATGGATCTCATTTTTGCAAGCGCTCAAATGGAGCTGGCTGTAAAGCTCCTTCAGGGAGCCGTGGATCACAGTGAGAAGGAGAACCTGATGATCTCACCCCTGTCCGTTCAATTAGCCTTGGCTATGACAGCCAACGGAGCAGCGGGACAGACTCGGCAGGAGATGGAGCAGCTACTCGGTGGGAACATCCCCTTAGAGAGGCTGAACGAATATCTCTACAGCTATGTAGACAGCTTGACAAATCAGAAGCATGCAAAGCTGGGAATTGCCAATTCCATCTGGTTCCGAGATGATGAGGGTCGTCTGCAGGTAGAACAGGAGTTCCTACAGAGGAATGCAGATTATTACAAGGCACAGGCGTATAAGTCTGCTTTCGACGAGCAGACGATCAAGGATATGAATACATGGGTCTCCCTGAAAACGGACGGTATGATCGACTCCATTGTAGAGGAGATCCCGGAGGAAACGGTGATGTACCTGATCAATGCACTGGTCTTTGATGCAAAATGGCAGGTGCCCTACAAGGCAAGTGATGTATTCGACGGACAGTTTACGACCCTCGATGGAGAGAAGCAAACTGTGGACATGATGCATTCCGAGGAAGACTTGTATTTAGAGGATGATAAGATCACAGGCTTCCTGAAGGAGTATGAGGGTGCCGGCTACAGCTTCGCAGCCTTGCTTCCCAAGGAGGGGGTGGAGCTTTATGATTACATTTCCACCCTGACTGCGGAATCCTTGACAGAGCTTCTGTCCGATCCCAAGACAGGCGCAGTTCGGACAACCATGCCGAAGTTCAGCTTCGACTATGAGCTGACCATGAACGAGACCCTGAAGGCTCTGGGAATGCCTACTGCCTTCTGTGGAGATCAGGCGGATTTTTCTGCGATGGCGCACTCTAACAGGGGGAACATCTTTATTGGTGATGTACTCCATAAGACCTACCTTTCCGTAGATGAGCTGGGAACCAAGGCAGGAGCTGTGACCAAGGTAGAAATGATGGAGGAATGCGGCATCTTCACCCAATGGCAGGTCAGCTTAGACCGCCCCTTTGTATTCCTGATCTTAGACCGGACCAACAATCTGCCCCTGTTTATGGGCATCGTCACAGAAGTTTAATAGGAAATTTAGGCTATCACCTTTCGTAAGCCTACTACCCAATATGGTATTGCTCGCAAGCAATAGACTGCACCGTGCGTAGGGGCGAAGCTGTGTCTTCGCCCGAGAAACTACCGAATGGCAAAGAGCATCGTTCTTTTTGAGTATGGTTCGAAATCGTAGTGCCACGGGCGAAGACACAGC
>JAGBGB010000122.1 GCA_017936205.1 Oscillospiraceae bacterium | reverse complement strand
TCTTTAGAAAGTAGACATTTTTAATGGCTACTTTCTATAGCCCGAAAGGGCGTAGAAACTCGTACAAGACGCCTTATGTGCCCAGCAGGGCACATAAGGTCCAATTAAAAGTGTCCACTTTTAATTGGACAGTAGTATTAGGGACTGTCTCACCATCGATTTGTGAGGCAGTCCCTTTTTCGTGTGTATTTTGATCTGTCATGCAGCGGTAGAATGCTCCTTGCGTTTCAGGAGGAACAGGAGCACCACTGCGGCGGAGGTCAGGAAAATGCCTGCTGCTGTGAAGATATGGGTACCTATGCCGCCGGTGGAGGGGAGAACCAAGCCGGAGATGTTCTCCACAATGACCACATTTTCATCCATGTGGGAGGTGCTGTTGATGGTGATCTTCTTGACACCCTCCGAAAGATTGTAGCCAACAGGGGACTTGGTCTCCAAGAGATAGTAGGAGCCGTATGCAAGACCGTAGATCTCGACTTTACCGTTTTCGTCAGAGGTAGCTGTTGTGACCTGTCCACCCTCCATTTTGGCGTTGTTGAAGAAGGGAACCTTCACCATAGGTGCGGCAATTCCGTCAAAGGTTACCAGACCTTCTCCTGCAGCGACCTCAGATTCCGTGGCATTGCGATATACTTCAAACTCTGCACCGGACAGCAGGATGTCATGATTGGAGGAATCGACCTTCTTCAAGGTCACACCGCCGGTGTAGACCACCGGGCGATCGGATTTGGCATAGAACTTAAAATTAACGGAATTGACATAGGACATGGTGGCTTCATTGGGGATCTCCTCACCCATTTCGGCATTTCCGTTGAT
Organism: Oscillospiraceae bacterium; assembly: GCA_017936205.1. Lineage (GTDB taxonomy): Bacteria > Bacillota > Clostridia > Oscillospirales > Oscillospiraceae > JAZOXB01. The sequence goes on along the minus strand of JAGBGB010000122.1, from coordinate 2,051 downwards.
CTTGGCGTCGAAGTAGATCCGAAGCATATACTCATCGTAGCTCTTGTCCTTTAAGGCATCGGAGAGCTTTACCATTGCTCCCGGAGTCAGCTCCAGACGGAAGGAATCGGAGGGGCTTCCCTCAGATAAGGAATCCTGATCATCTACAGTCAGAGTGTAATCCGCATCAGCTGCCAGCGTCAAAAGGACTTCCTCTCCGGCTGCGGTTTCAAGCTGAGCCTTCAGATTTCCCTCATAATCCAGACGAGGATCCAGCGTGTCGGAGATCTCATAGGCTTTCCCTCCAACGATATCCTCGGGAATGCTTGCGCTGATGATCCATGTGTGCTTTGCAGCGGCATCTACGGTGCTTTCGTCCTTTCCTAAGGAAATCACATCCTTCTCGATCCGAATGCCGCCCTTCACATCATTCTTGGGCTCGGCAGTAAACTCATAAATATAGCCGCTGTCATCAACACGGCTGGGCATGATGATGTAGAAGGGATCAATAGGCTTCTGGATCGCCGGGTGCTCCCGTTCCACCACCAGATAGGCTCCGTCCGGCAGACCATGATGGGTGAAATTCACGGAAGCTCTACCGTCCTGATCTGTGATCACAGTATGTATAGGTTCAAGAGCGGAATAATCATAGTCCTCGGACTCGGGCAGGATCACATTGACGGCGAGGTAATCCTCCATGCTGGCAACATAATACAGGTCGAAGGAAATACCCTCCAGAGGATAGGAACCAACGCCGTTGCTGCCCTCAGCGACCTTGGTGGTCTTGTGGAAGTTCAGAACTCGCTCTTCTGCAGCTCGCACCCTTGCATATACAGGCATGGGGCTGTCGTCCATACCGATCATGGTCTGGGATTCCCCACGGTCGCCGTTGGCATCGTACATAAACACCTCAGAAGCGGTTTGTACACCCTGAATTGTGAGATGCACTTCCTCGTCAGCCAGCTCTGCGGGAACGCCGCTTATGGTCAGGGTTCGCTCCTGCTTGCCATCGTGGAGAGAGACGCTCTCCGTATAGGTGTTGTCCAGATCAGCGGTGAGAGTCAAATAGTCTCCGTCCTCCATGCTGACATCTACCGTGGTGGTGACAGAAATATCACAGGTGCCGTCTTCCTTCACAGTTACTGCAGGAGGAGATACCCGAATGAAGGAAGAAGCAGAAACGGCGGGATTGGTGGTGGCAAGGGGATCCAGGGACAGCAGATAGTTGAAAACCGTCTTGATCCGTCCGGAGATGTATGCCTTAGACTCCTCTGTGATCTTGGAGTTGCTTATGGTGTAGTGACCGTTGGCGCGCTCTTCATTACACAAATCGTAATGCTCATAGGCGGAGCGGGCGTTCGTGAAGGTGTAAACGCTGGAAACATAATCTGTATATTCCAGCAAGGAACCGTGGGCAGCCTGCCAAATCGCAAGCTGGGTTCCGGAAATCGCTTCCCCTAAGGTCAGATCCGGGATCCCACAAGCGGCTCCTAAGGCAAGAACATTGTTTTTCACTCTGCTTGCATGCTCCTCTTCGGTCTCTCCCTCTCGCTCGGTGACATAGAAGCCGTTCTTCAAAATGGCACGGAGCTTTCCGGCGGATCCGGCTGCAAAGGTGGAGTTCTCTAAATTCAGACGGCGGTATTTGGATCCGACCTTAGCATTGATCAGGATGTCCGTGCAATAGGTGGGGATCACCTCACCGCTAACGGTGTTGTACAGGGAGAAAATGAAGATCTGGTGGAGTCTGTGAAAAGCACTGTCATAGTTGTAATCAACCAGATAGGGACTGAAATACTGCTTGTCCGGACCGGTATACCCATCGTCCGTTACACCATAGTGCAGTACATAGACCGCTTCATCATCCTCATCGGCTGCGAGGGCGGTGGGGAACAGGGACAGTATGAGCGTAAATGCCATGAGAAGAACAAATATCCGTTTAATAGCTGTCATAACTCTCTCTCCTTGTATAAATAAATAGACGATACACGTCAATTGTATAAAAAGAAAAGAAGAAAGTCAATATATTTCTGTTAATTCTTATGACAGCCGGTGGTTTTGTCGTAAAAATA
>JAGBGB010000121.1 GCA_017936205.1 Oscillospiraceae bacterium | reverse complement strand
TTATGCCGCTGGTAAGCGGCATGGCGGCAAAGCCGCCAAGAAATAACCTGTAATACTGTTCTTGCCGCCATAGGCGGTGCAGGATATTCATCCTGCAATAAAATGGTTTTCAAACCATTTTATCAAGAAACAGTATTATAAAAGAAAAGAACAGACCTGCAACCCATGGCGGGGTGCAGGTCTGCTGTTCGGTTACCGTCTGCAACGGTCATTTGGGGTGTACAGAGAGCTCCTTGGAGCGTATGAAGCCATGCTTCGGGCAGAACATATTCATTTCCTTCCATTTCGATGGAATATGCCAGATCGTTATACGATGTAATGTTCATCCGAAGCACTAAGCTTGGCTCCTCTTGGAAGTATCCGCAGATCGTAGCGTTCCCAAAAACGGTACTCACTGAGATATCGGGAGTCGCTGTGGTGGAATAGGACATAGCTGTGAATGGGGGCATGGAAGAGCTTGATGAAAACACTGTCTCGGTTGATTTGTCCACCGCTCAAATACTGAGAGAGGATCGCCTGTATTTCCTTTTCGTAGGCGGGATTTCCGTAGAGCTCTTTCAGGGCTGAAATGGTATATTCAGAGTTGCCGGGGAGCAGACCGAAGCAGTCCTTTCCGCTTTCCGAGACCCAAATGTATAGATCTAAGCCCTGAGACAGGTCTAAGTCGAAATACATGGGGAGCTTCGCTCTAAGTAGCTCCAAATCAACCGAGGGATCACTGATCTGTTCTCTTTCTTTTGCAATGGGAAGGGGAATATTACCTTGTTCAATACGATCAAAGATCTCTCTTGCCCTGTCGGGCTCTGTGACCTTATAGCTGACAGTGGGATCCGTTCCGTCGTTGAGCCATACGGAGGTGAAGTCGGAATTGAAGTGTATATGTTCTTCATATAAATTGGTTGGATAAAGGGATTCGGAAATCAAAACCGCTTCTTGCAGAACAATGGTATGGCTTTTATCTCTGTTTGGGGAATGACTCAGGGCGAAGGGCTTTTTTGAGATGTCTAAATCAAGAAGGGACTTGAGGCTTTCGAAGCTGACTTCTCCGGCGGAGGAAAAGCGTTCTCCATCGGAGATCCATGCGTAAAAGCGTTGCTCCGACTCATATCGACCGATAAATCCCAACTCTCCCAGCTTTTCTTGGGTTGGATTTGTGAGGAAGCAAAGAGATGCCAAGGCACTCAGTGCGATTCCAATAAGGAGGATCCAGAAGGTCGGCTTCTTGTAGCTGAGTACGGATTTGACCCTGTCCCTTACATCCACCTCTCCGAAAGCAAGGGGACAGAAGGCAATCACCCTTCTGCCTACGCTGCAATTCAGCAGAGCCTGAGAGTAGTCTGCCCGATCCTCTGTAGATAGCGTTTTGACCACCTTCTCATCACAGGCGAGCTCAATGTCTCGACACAGGAGCACATAGGCGAGCCACATGAGAGGGTTGAACCAGTGGAGAGAAAGAAGCAGAAAGCTAATGGGCTTCCAACAATGATCCATTCTGCGGATATGGGCTTCCTCGTGAGCGATCACATGGAACATCTCCCACTTGGGCATGGAGAAGGGGAGATAGATCCTCGGGAAAATCGTGCCCAGAACAAAGGGAGAAGCAACAGCTTCACTCTGATAGATGTGATCACGGAATCGAATTGCTGTGGCTACCTTCTTTTTCACACGGAGATAGCTGATGATTCCATAGAGAAGCATAGCCAGCACACCGATTCCCCAAAGAATAGAAGCAGCAGGGATCCAAAACTGTAGGGAATTCATACTGTCTCCCAAATTGGGAGCGAAGGGCTCCTCTATTATGGGATTGACCACCTGATCCACCGCAGGTATGGCGGTTTGGACTTGTGGAACGGTGTCTGTTATGATATGGGGAGAAATTGTTTGCCCGCTGGGGATCAGACTGACCCTGCTCTCTAAGGTGAAGGGACAGACCAAACGAATGGCAACCACCGCCCACAGTAGTACCGTGATCCATTTGGGAGCCTTCTTCAGCAGGAACCGGAGAAGCAGCACCCCAAGAGCCACCCAGCTTGCGGCAATGCTCATGTTGATGATAGAAAGAAATAGCTTGCTCACGAAGTCCTCCCCTCCTTATGACGGTAGATTGACAGTCTATTGCAATAGAGTCTATATAAACTCTATCACAATAGAGCGATAATGTCAAGATGGAAATACAGGTTTTATGGAATGAAGCCTAAGAATCACCGAGGAACAGGACAGCTTAAAAGGCTTTTTGACTGCTTTCAAAATTGCTTTCTTGACACACGGACAATGGTGCAATATAATTGTACAGGAAAGAGACAGTCCCTATAGAGTGTTTGATTTTTGTAGAGAAGCCGGTAATATGGGACTGTCAGATAGAAAGGAAATCGTCGCAAATGAATGGAAATTCTGAAGTCATGGGTACAAAGTCGGTGCCTAAGCTTTTGACACAGCTTGCGGTTCCGGCAGTGGTTGCCCAGATCATCAATCTTCTCTACAATATCGTTGATCGGATCTATATTGGGCATATCCCGCAGATCGGAGCAGATGCCCTGACCGGGGCAGGGCTGTTTATGCCAATCCTCATGCTGATCAACGCCATTGCAATGCTGGCAGGTGCCGGGGGTGCCCCCCGTGCTGCCATCTTCATGGGTAGGCAGGATAATAAAACAGCGGAGCGGATCATGGGGAACTGCTTTGCACTGCTTCTGATGCTCTCTGTTGTGCTGACTGGGGTGTTTTATACATTTGCACCACAGCTGCTGGTGCTGTTCGGAGCCAGTGATGCGACTTTGCCCTATGGGGTGGACTATGCACGGATCTATATTTTGGGTACAGTCTTTGTGCTGATCGTAATGGGCATGAATCCCTTTATTACCACACAGGGCTTCGCTAAGATCAGTATGCTGACAACAGTGATCGGTGCGGTTGTGAATATTATTCTGGATCCCATTTTTATTTTTGCTTTCCATATGGGTGTCAAGGGTGCAGCACTTGCCACGGTGCTGAGCCAAGCGGTCAGTGCTGTTTGGATCCTTCGCTTTTTGACGGGAACTCAGACCATTCTTCGGCTAAAAAAGGAAAATTTCCCCCTGAGAAGCTCTATCATTCTGCCATGTCTTGGGTTGGGAATTTCCTCCTTTGTTATGATGTCTACAGAGAGTATCCTGTCTGTTAGCTTTACCTCCAGTCTGTCCGGCTACGGTGGGGATATCGCTGTTGGGGCTATGACCATCATTACCAGCGTTTGTCAGCTTGTCGTTATGCCTCTGCAAGGGATCTGTCAGGGAGGACAGCCCATCATCAGCTATAACTACGGTGCCGGGAATGGAAAGCGGGTCAAGGAAGCATTCAAATGTCAGTTTGTGGTTTGTGCCGTCTTCGGCACCCTTTGTTGGGCTGCCATGCTGCTGATTCCTCAGGTGTTTTCGGGAATGTTTACCAATGATAGGGCACTTGCTTCTTATGCCGCACGAGCCATACGGATCTACATGGCGGGTATATTTGCCTTCGGATTTCAGATCTGTTGCCAGCAGAGCTTTATGGCTCTGGGACAAGCGAAGATCAGTCTGTTCCTTGCCTGCCTGCGGAAAATCATTCTGCTGATCCCACTGATCTACATTCTGCCAAATTTCTTCTCGGATAAGGTTTTTGCAGTGTTCCTTGCGGAGCCCATTAGCGATATCCTCGCAGCAATGGTTACCACCATTGCGTTCTTCAGTCAATTTCATAAGATCCTGAAAAAAGGAGCAGAGAATAAGAATTAACAAAGTTGGGGCACACAGATCGCCGGGGCAGAAGCAGGAATCAGCTGTTCGGTGATATAGATTGTGCGACACCATCATTGTCATTAAGATATGTTTCTACATAGTTCATTATGGGCTGTCTCACAGAGAAAGTGAGACAGCCCATAATGCGATATTTAGGCTATCACCTTTCGTAAGCTTACTACCCAATATGGTATTGCTCGCAAGCAAAAGACTGCACCGTGCGTAGGGGCGAAGCTGTGTCTTCGCCCGAGAAACTACCGAATGGCAAAGAGCATTGTTCTTTTTGAGTATGGTTCAAAATCGTAGTGCCACGGGTGACGACACAGCTTCGCCCCTACAGCGCATGATTTTCGCTGAAGGCCTTGCTATATAGCGGTTTGCTTATTAAAGGTTATATCCTGAATTCCGATTTATACTTATTTCTAATAAACCGGATTAACCGTTTTATTATGCCGCTGGTAAGCGGCATGGCGGCAAAGCCGCCAAGAAATGCCGTG
>JAGBGB010000120.1 GCA_017936205.1 Oscillospiraceae bacterium | reverse complement strand
GCATTCACGCCTCGGCGTGCATACCGCCCCAAGGATGAGGGAGCGAGGTAGACAAGGGATATAAGCCGAGCAGTGCCATTCATGTTGACATCATTTCTTGACTTTGTCGAAAAACGCTTACACAAAATTTTCTGACCTACCGACACAACTCCAAACCAAAAACACACCAAACCAAGGGTGGTAAACTCTACCACTCTGGTTTGGTGTGTCTTTTTTTAGGGAAAATCCAATTTCTGTACACAAAACTATGATTTTCTGTGACATCTTGTCTTCGGCTATTCATTAGGGGTGGATGCTGAGCTATTTAGTTTTGAGACAACCCCTTTATTTGGCTTCAAGCCGCCAAACAAAAGCTGCTGCAATCCCAATGGATCACAGCAGCTTATTGCTATGTTTTTTAGCGGATATTCTTATCTTCCTTCTCACGCTTCTTCTGAGCGGCACGCTCCTTAGCTGCAGCCTGAGCCTCAGCACGAGCCTTCTTTGCCTTCTCTACAGCACTGTCATTGGTCATAACAGACCACTTCTTCAGCTCCATGCGAACACGGTCCTTGCTGGTCTCGATCACAATATTCTCAGCGTCGATTTCAACGATCTTGCCGCAAATGCCGCCGATGGTAGTGATCTTATCCCCAACCTGAAGAGAATTACGAAGTGCTTCTTCTTCCTTCTTCTTTTTCTTCTCGGGTCTCCAAATCATGAAGTACATCATGAGACCAAGAATGACGATCATGGGAATTAAGCTTGACAAACCTTCCATAGTTATATCCTCCGTTTTTTACAATGCAAATATTATACAAGATATCTCTATAATTTGCAAGTATAATTTCTGATTCTTTACAGTTTTTTCTTACTCTTCAGCCTTTTGTCCCAGAAGCTCAGAATACTTTGCACGGAAGATCCCGAATGTACCTTCATCCAGAGCCTCTCGGATCCTTTGGGTAAGCTTATTGTAGAAATAAAGATTATGCATAACAGACAAACGCATAGCCAGCATTTCCTCCGCCTTAAACAAGTGACGGATATAGGCGCGGGAATAGCGTCTGCAAACCGGGCAATCGCATTCCTCGTCAATGGGACGATCATCCCGTTCATATCTGGCATTTTTCAGATTCCGTGATCCGGACCATGTAAAAAGCTTTGCATGACGAGCATTTCTGGCAGGCATGACACAATCGAAGAAATCTACACCTCTTGCGACTGCCTCAATAATATTGGAAGGTGTGCCCACACCCATTAAGTAGCGAGTCTTCTCCTTAGGCATATGAGGCTCAACTGCGTCAATGATATCATACATCACTTGTGTAGGCTCACCAACAGCTAAACCACCAATGGCATAACCGGGAAGATCCAGATCGGCGATCCGCTTCATGTGTTCAATACGTAGATCCGCATAGGTTCCGCCCTGATTGATGCCCCAGAGCATTTGCTGAGGATTGACAGTTGTAGGAAGCGCATTCAGTCTTGCATTCTCCTCCTTGCAGCGTACCAACCAGCGATATGTGCGGTCAATAGATCTCTTCACATATTCATAGGGTGCGGGATTCTCAATGCACTCATCGAAAGCCATGCAAATATCAGAGCCAAGGTTAGACTGGATCTGCATGCTCTCCTCCGGTCCCATAAAAATTTTCCTTCCATCTAAATGGGAGGCAAAATATACGCCCTCTTCCTTGATCTTCCGCAAAGAAGATAGGGAGAACACCTGAAAGCCACCGGAGTCTGTGAGAATCGGTCCATCCCACGTCATAAAGCGGTGGAGACCTCCCATATCACGGACAACCTGATCGCCGGGACGGAGATGTAAATGATAGGTGTTAGACAGCTCCACCTGACATCCGATATTCTTCAGATCTTCTGCACTAAGAGCGCCCTTGATGGCACCCTGTGTTCCTACATTCATAAAAACCGGAGTCTGTACCGTACCATGGGCACAGGTAAATTCTCCCCTACGGGCAGCTCCTTCTGTTTTTAACACTTGAAACATAACTTATCCTCACTCTATAAACATAGCATCTCCGAAGGAGAAAAACCGATATCTTTCATTTACAGCTTCCTTGTAAGCATTCATCACATGATCATAGCCTGCAAAGGCAGAGACCAGCATGATCAGCGTACTTTCCGGCAGATGGAAGTTGGTGATTAGGGCATCCATAGCCTTGAAGCGATAGCCGGGATAAATAAAAATCTCTGTCCATGCAGATTTCTCTCGGAAGCTTCCATCCTCCTCTGCCAAGGACTCCAATGTTCTGCAGGAGGTAGTGCCGACACAAACGATCCGACCTCCCTGTCTCTTGACCTCGTTTAAAACATCCGCAGTCTCCTGAGAGATCATACAGAATTCAGAGTGCATATGATGGTTCGTTACATCGTCTACCTTTACTGGACGGAATGTACCCAGTCCTACATGAAGGGTCACATAAGCCAGCTTGACACCCTTCTCTTGAATCTGCTGCAGAAGCTCCTTCGTAAAATGCAAGCCTGCTGTAGGCGCTGCAGCTGAGCCGTTGACTCTGGAATACACGGTCTGATATCGTTCTCCATCCGCAAGTTCTTCCTTAATGTAAGGAGGCAGAGGCATTTTCCCCAGTCGTTCCAACTGCTCGAGAAAAATTCCTTCATAGGAAAAATGCACCAGACGATTCCCGGTTTCCGTCTCTCCTACGATCTTTGCTTTCAGACTACCATCCCCGAAGAGCACCTCTGCGCCTTCCTTCAACTTACGCCCCGGCTTGGCGAGACACTCCCAGATGTCGCCCTCCTTCTGGGTCAGAAGCAGGATCTCCACAGCACCGCCTGTGGGACGGTGCCCAAGGAGTCTGGCAGGTAGAACGCGAGAATCATTCATAACCAGGCAGTCCCCGGGCTGCAGATAGTCTACGATCTCGTAAAAGTGTTTGTGTGCAAGAGAGCCATTCCCCTTCTGCATCACAAGCAATCTTGACCCGTCCCTCTGCTGCAGAGGCGTCTGAGCAATCAATTCTGTAGGTAAATCGTAATAAAAATCACTGGTCTTCACCGTTCTCTATCCACCTTCCGAATTCTCCCACTAAATGAAATACAATGGGATACTCCTGAATTATCATATCTTCACAGTCTGCTCCATTATACCCTATTTTCATCATAATTGCAACAGGAATATTCACGATTCACAAACAACAGTCATAGAATAGTTGGGAGGTGTTTCTATGAAAGAGCCGATATTTAGAGGGGTAGCCACCGCTCTCATTACCCCTTTTACTGATGATGGGATCGATTTTCCTGCACTGGAACAACTTCTGATCAGACAATTAGATGCAAAGATTCCTGCTCTGGTGATCTGTGGCACAACAGGAGAAGCAAGCACCCTCTCACGAGAGGAGAAAGCTCAACTTTGGATGTACTGCGTTCACTTTGTTGACGGAGCTTGCAAGATCATTGCGGGCATCGGATCGAACAACACCCTTGCAGCAGCAGAGCTCGCTCAGACTGCTGAACGCTGTGGAGTCGATGCTTTATTGGCAGTCACACCCTATTATAACAAATGCACACAGGAGGGATTATTGGAGCATTACTTGACCATTGCCAATCGCAGCGCCCTTCCCCTGATAACATATAATGTTCCCTCTCGCACCGGAACAAATATGACCCACGATTGCTGTAGGATCCTTTCTACTCATCCAAGAATCAACGGAATCAAGGATGCCAGCGGAAACATCAGTCAGACTGCAAAGCTATGTGCACTCCCAAACTGTTATGTCTGGTCGGGCAATGACGATCAGATCGTCCCGACCTTGTCCTTAGGAGGCTGTGGAATCATCTCTGTATTGTCTAATCTTTGTCCCGAGGTGGTTCATCAGATCACTTCCCTCTGTTTTATTGGGCAATATAAGAAAGCAGCCGCACTTCAACTGCAGTACCTCCCTTTGATCGACGCATTATTCTGTGAGGTCAATCCCATTCCCATTAAGGCTGCACTTGCTTCGCAGGGACTGTGTCGAGAGAATTTGAGGCTTCCTTTAACACCTCTGTCTGATGCAGGAAGAAAAGAGCTATTCTCTGCCATGGAAAAATGTTTCCTATAGATTCCTATCCTTTTCTATAATTTCCGCAACAAATTTTAAAAGCTTCACACTCCCCCTTTTTAACAACTGTTGCAGTGGATAAGGGTGGGCAACAAGGAAATTCACGAATTCCTTTATTCAGGAATTCGTGAATTCAAGCTTTATGAATCGCCTTCTGCTTAAATGGAAGATCTATAGATGATACCACACGCTTTGCTTTACATGCTCAATTGCCTGCAGAAGCAAAAGTAGCACATAGAAGCGTATCTGCGCCTGCCATTTTCAGAATACGGCAGCACTCATTCAGGGTCGCTCCGGTGGTGATCACATCATCTATGACCAGAATCCGTCTGCCACGGATTTTTTCAGGATGCACAGCCTTATACACATTGAATACATTGGCTAATCTTGCTGAAGGGTCCTTCATTGTTGCCTGGGCAGTGGTATGCTTTACCTTTTTGAGCATTCTAACCACAGGCACTCCCAGTTCCCTCCCCACAACCTTGGCAAGCTCCTGGGATTGATCATATCCTCTGCGGAACCTTCTCTTAGAGCTGACAGGTGCCCAAGTAATGACATCCATCTGCACCTGCTCCTTCAGGAGCTTCATAGCAAGGAGCCTGCCAAAGCACTGTGCATAATGCTCCTTTCCGGCAAACTTATAGCGTTTGATTGCAGAAGCCACCGAATCCCGATAATAGTAGGCACTGTAGCAGCACTGAAAGAAGCTCCCTTTCCGGAGCGGCTTATGAACCTCCTCCAGAGCCATACGACAAGTGCTGCACAGATCCGTCTCCTTCCAATGCAGCAGCTTGTTACAGAATGTACACTTCCCGGGATAAAGTAGCTCAAGTATCCAGTTGTATATCATTTTCATACCAAATTTTCTCTTTTCTCATTTGTATGTTTTCTATCATACAATCATAATTCTTAAATGTCAAGGGGCATTACAGGCATACCTTGTACACATCTTATTACAATTTCTCATCATCCACACCCACTGGTGCAGCAAGAAGTATTTTGCGATTTTTCTAAAAAAACACTTGATTTTT
>JAGBGB010000012.1 GCA_017936205.1 Oscillospiraceae bacterium | reverse complement strand
GCGTAGGGGCGAAGCTGTGTCTTCGCCCGAGAAACTACCGAATGGCAAAGAGCATCGTTCTTTTTGAGTATGGTTCAAAATCGTAGTGCCACGGGCGAAGACACAGCTTCGCCCCTACAGCGCATGATTTTCGCTGAAGGTCTTGCTATATAGCGGTTTGCTTATTAAAGGTTATAACCTGAATACCGTATTATAAGAGCTGTCTCAAAGGGGAGCTTGATTCCCCGTGAGACAGCTCTGTGAACAGATCAATTTGTTATTGGTTCATACGAATTCTTCTTTTTTTTCTTGTGGATCAAGCCGAACAGGATCATTCCTATAGAGAGCATAAGAATGGAACAGAGGATCAGTGCTGCACAGCGGAGGAAGAAGGTCTCCGGCATGGCAAGAATAATGGCATCCTCTGAGGCTTTGAACAACCAATTCTCCTTCCCGGGGAAGAAGATCCCGTGGAAGATCACGAAGAACTTGCTGAAATCAGTAGCGGCTGCGATGCCTATGATCCCAAAGAGCAGGAGGATACTCACACCGCAGGTGAAAGCATGATGCTTCCCGAAGGGACGACAGGGACGGAACAGCTCCTTCCTGCGGAGAAAAGCCAGTAGGATCAGAGTAGCTGCGGAGCATATCATGACCGAGAGATTCAGGTTAAACAGTCCTTTTACGTCTGCAAAATGGGCGGCACCTTCTTCACTGTGGGGGAATACTCCTGTGCCGAATTCTCGATTGGGCAGAAGTAGGTAGTCCATGACCTCGTCATAGGCATCCCGGATGGTGGCTTTGTCATAGCCTGTGACCGTGGGAAGATCCAGATCTTCGATTTGCCAGTAATAGAAGGGACGGAAGTAAATGGGCAGACTTATGGAAACGGTAATGGTAAGCAGGATCATAGCAATGCAGGCTATGGCAGTCAATATGCGGTTTGTCATATGTATCACTCCTTTGATTTTTACATTATACCATAAAATAGGAATCTGTGCAATAGGACGGGAGAAGGGGAAAAATAAGGGATATATTTTAAAAAATCAAAAAAAGCAAAAATAATACTTGATTTTTGCACGGAAGTATGATATCATATGCAAGCACTAAAAATAAGGGGCTTTGTGCCCTGCTACAAAACAGAAAGAGGTGAAAGCAATGAAGGAAGGACTCCATCCGAAGTACGAACAGACTACGATCAGATGCGCGTGCGGTGAGATTATTGAGACCGGTTCTACCAAGAAGGACATTAAGGTTGAAATCTGCTCCAAGTGCCACCCTTTCTATACCGGCAAGCAGAAGCTGGTTGACACCGGTGGACGTGTTGACCGTTTCAACAAGAAGTTCGGTCTGAAGTAATGAGACAAGTTCGCACCGTACCGGTGCGGACTTTTTTCATTTTTTCAGAGAGAATAGGAGATTTTATGGAACAATTGGATCATGTTATTGCGGAACGAGCTATCTTAGTGGGCTTGAATGCAGACTGCTTCAAGGCTGAGGATACCGCAAGCTATGAAACACTGGATGAATTGGAAGCTTTGCTGGAAACTGCCGGGGGAACTTGCGAGGCTAAGGTGCTGCAGAACCGCAAGACTCCGGATCCCCACAGCTTCATTGGAGAGGGAAAGGCTCAGGAGGTCTGTGAGCTGTTGGAGAAAACCGGAGCCAATATGGTGATCTTTGATAATGAGCTTTCACCCTCCCAGATTCGAGCATTGGAGGACATCACCGGAGTGACGGTGCTGGATCGCAGTGCTCTGATTCTGGATATATTTGCACAGAGAGCCAAGACTGCAGAGGGGCGTTTACAGGTCGAACTGGCGCAATATAAGTATTTACTCCCCCGACTGTCGGGCATGGGTAAATCCCTATCCCGTTTGGGCGGCGGCATTGGCACCAGAGGCCCCGGTGAGACCAAGCTGGAAACAGACCGCCGTCATATTCGGGAGCGGATCAATCGTTTGCAGGAAGAACTGGAGGCAGTGCGGAAGGTTCGAGGAGTGCAGCGGGAGCGTAGATTGAAGAATTCTGTCCCTGTAGTGGCTCTGGTGGGCTATACCAATACAGGGAAATCTACCTTGCTCAATCAGCTGACCGATGCGGGGATCCCTGCCAATAATCGGCTCTTTGATACACTCGACACTACGACCAGAAAGCTGCGGATCTCCGATCACTTGGAGGTGTTACTTTCTGATACCGTTGGCTTTATTGCCAAGCTGCCGCACCACTTGGTAGAGGCATTCCAAGCGACCTTGGAGGAGCTGCAGTACGCAGATCTGCTGCTGCATATGATCGATGCCTCCGATCCTGAGCGGGATGCTCACATTGCTGTGGTGGATAAGCTGATTGAGAAGTTAGCCAAGCCCGGCGTGCCTGTGCTACGCTGCTTCAATAAGGTGGATCTGTTGGAGGATCCTACGGATCTGCCTGCAGGGGAGCAGGATCTGTATCTGTGTGCTCGTAGCGGTGTGGGAACACAGGAGCTGCTGACACGAATCGAGGAGGTCCTGACCGGGGTGCTCCATCAGGCTGTGTTTCTACTGCCCTATTCCGAGGGCGGGGTATTGGAGATCCTGCATCGACAGGCACAGGTCCTGAATACAGAATATGTGGCAGAGGGCATTCGTGTGGAGGCTGTATGCTCCCAGGAGCTGTTTGGTCGCTATCAGCGATTTTTGGCAGAAGAATCTACTTGACTCTGAGCGTATAATAAAGGGGAGACAAGCATGAAGGAATACCGCATCCCTACCGGGGATGCTACGGCGGAATTTGTGGAACGGCGATCTCGTTTTCTGGGGCATATCTTCCTGACGGAGACCGAGGAGGAGGCTCTGCAGCGGATCAAACAAATGCGAGAAAAATACTGGGATGCCACACACAATGTATATGCCTATATTATTAAGGACGGTCCTACCCGCTTCTCTGATGACGGAGAGCCGGGAGGAACTGCCGGGATGCCCGTGCTGCAGGTGCTGCAGCGGGAGGAAATGTATAATGTGACCTGTGTAGTGACCCGATATTTTGGAGGCATTTTGCTGGGAGCCGGAGGTCTGGCGCGGGCCTATGCTCACAGCGCCAAAATCGGATTGGATGCAGCAGGACGATCTATGAAACGGGTATGGAGCAGTATTTATATGCCCTGCCCATATAGCTGGTTCGAGCGGATCAAGTTGGAGGTTGCTTCCTTCGGCGGTATGATACGCAATACGGACTTTGGTATGGATGTGGAATTCGATCTGCTGCTGCCGGAGGCTCAAACGAAGCCCTTCTTGGATCGGGTCTTTGATATGTCCTCGGGAACCATTGAAGGGCTGATCACAGGGCAAGAGTACAGAGCCTTCCCTATAGAACCGTAGGGGGATGATCATGAACATTCGTGAGGAATTAGAATGGATGGAACATGAACAGCTCAGTGAAAGAGCACAGTTCTCTGACTGTTCTCGCGGCCGCCTGCGGCAGGAGGAGCCGCCGGAATTTGATGTAAGAACCTGCTATCAGCGGGATTGTGATCGAATTCTTCACAGCAAGTCCTTCCGTCGGCTCATGCATAAGACTCAGGTTTTCCTCCAACCGGAGGGAGATCATTACAGAACCCGTATGACCCATACTCTTGAGGTATCCCGAATCGCCAGAACTGTTGCCAGAGCTCTGCGGCTCAACGAGGATTTGACAGAGGCGATCGCCTTCGGCCATGATTTAGGGCATACCCCCTTCGGTCACGCAGGAGAGGTGGCACTCACAGAGGTCATGGGCAGAGAATTCCGCCATAATGAGCAGTCCCTACGGGTAGTAGATGAGCTGGAAAAGGATGGACAGGGACTGAATTTGACCTACGAGGTTCGTATGGGCATTCTGGGGCATACAACAGGCAGCCGAATGCCGGAGACCTTAGAGGGGCAGATCGTTCGCTATGCGGATCAGATCGCCTATATTAACCATGATATTGATGATGCCATGCGAGCGGGGATCCTGACCAATCAAGATATTCCCAAGAGTATTTCTGTTGTTCTCGGAGATAATCACAGAGACCGGATCAACTCTCTTGTGACCAACCTGATCCGTCACAGTCGCAGTGAGCAGGAGTTGGGCATGGATAAAGAAATGTTCCAAACCATGCAGGAGCTTCGGAGCTTTATGTTCCAACGGGTCTATAAGAACCCTGTTGCCAAGGGAGAGGAATCCAAGGCGCGGAAGATCCTGCAGCAGCTCTACGAATATTACATCAAGCACCCGGAGAAGCTTCCGGCAGATTTTCAGCCCCAGCTTAGCTTTGAGGGTATGGAACGGATCGTTTGCGATTATATTGCAGGCATGAGCGATAAATACGCAATGTATAAGTATGAGGAACTATTTATCCCCGCAGTCTGGCAGGTTCGGGGTTAGGAGGATTCAGATATGGCATTTTCTCCTGCTTTCTTGGAGGAACTGAATAACCGCAATCCCATTGAAGATGTAGTGGGGCAGTATGTGTCCCTGACTCGGAGGGGTAGCAATCTCTTTGGACTGTGTCCCTTCCACGGGGAGAAGACTGCATCCTTCTCTGTTGCGCCGGACAAGGGGATCTGCTATTGCTTCGGTTGCCATAAGGGTGGCGATGTGATCACCTTTATTATGGAGATAGAGAGCTTGTCCTACCCGGATGCTGTTCGCTTTCTTGCGAAACGGGCGGGGCTTGAGGTGCCGGAGGATCCAAGGGAAAACTCTCAGTACAAGAAGAAGGAGCGCCTGTGGGCACTGTGTAAGGAGGCAGCTCGCTTTTTCCATGGGCAGCTCAAGACTCCCGCAGCGGGAGAAGTTTGGGCATACATCCGGAAGCGTGGCTTGAGCCCTTCGACTGTTACCCGTTTCGGTATGGGCTTTGCACCCAATCAGTGGACAGCGCTGATCGATGCCATGACTGCCAAGGGCTTTAGCAAGTCCGAGCTGCTGGATGCGGGACTGGTTCTGCAGCATAAAGAAAAGGGAACCTTTTACGATCGCTTCCGCAATCGGCTTATGTTCCCCATTATTGATGTGCGTGGGAATGTGATCGGCTTCGGCGGTCGAGTTATGGATGACTCCACCCCGAAGTATTTGAACTCCCCGGAGACCCTGATTTTTAATAAACGGAAGAATCTTTTTGCCATGAACGTGGTGAAGAAGACCAAGTCCGACTGTATCATTCTTACCGAGGGCTATATGGATGCCATTGCCCTCCATCAATATGGCTTTGACTGCGCAGTTGCATCTCTGGGTACTTCCTTAACCCAGGAGCATGCAGATCTGCTAAGTAAGTATACAAGTCAGGTGGTGCTGACCTATGACGGAGATGCCGCAGGACAGAATGCCACCCAGAGAGCCATACCTATGCTGGAAAAGACCGGATTGAAGGTTCGCATTCTGCGGATGCAGGGAGCTAAGGATCCGGATGAATTCTTGAAAAAATTCGGGGCAGACCGCTTCAAGCTCCTGTTAGAGGGCTGCGAGAATCAAGCAGAGTATCGACTGGCATCTCTACAGAAGCAATTTGACCTGAGTGTTGATGAGCAGAAGGTGGAATTTGCAAGAAAGGCTGCGGAGCTTGTATCTACCTTCACTACAGCAGTGGAACGGGAGATCTACGGCATTAAGGCAGCGGAAATGGCGAAGCTCACCCCTGAGGCTATGAGATTGGAGATCAACAAAGCCTATAAACGCCGCATCAACAGAGAAAAAAAGGCTCAGGAAAAGCGAGATCTGGAAATTGCTGCAGCACGGCAGCCCAAGAGTAAGGAGATCCGCTATGAGAACCTCCGCTCTGCTATGGCAGAGGAATCCTTGGTGCAGATGCTGCAGCGGGATCCCAGTTTGTTCCAACGGACCCAGGGACTAAAGCCGGAGCATTTCTCCGTGCCTATGTTCCGCACCCTCTTCGAAAACTGGCGTAGCTGTTGGAGAGAGGATCTGCCTATTACTACTACTTCTCTGGGAGAGCAGCTGAGCCCGGCTGAAATGGCGCACCTCAGTGCAGTTCTCCAGATGTCGGAAGGACCGCTATCTGAGGATGCCTTTGACGACTGCGTGAAGATCATTTGTGAGGAAGGAAGCGAAACCGACGATCTCTTGGCTATGCAAGCCAAGTGGAAGAAAAAGAAATCATACGGAGGTACGTGAGATGGACAGCAGACAGATTCATGGTGTAGAGAACGCCCTGAGTGCTCTGGTCGCTAAGGCCGGAGAAGCAAAGACCCTCTCCGCAAAGGACCTGATCGACGCATTGGAAGCCATTCATGCCAGCGAGGAACAAACAGATCTGATCTATGACAGGATCGAGGCTCTGGGGATCCGTGTGGATATTACAGAGGTTGCAAGGATCCTGAGAATGGATGAGGATCGGGGACCAAGTGCCGAGGAGCTTCAGTCAGTAGAAGAAGAGAGTCTTGTAGACCCTCAAGAGCTATCTGAAGATCTGAACACCAATGATCCTGTCCGTCTGTACCTAAAGGAAATTGGTGCTGTGCCCATGCTCAAGGCAGAGGAGGAAATTGCCCTGGCTCTCAGAATCAGAGAAGGAGACATAGCAGCCTATCGCACAATGGTAGAGAGCAATCTCCGACTTGTGGTATCTCTTGCAAAGCGTTTTTTAGGACGAGGCTTGTCCTTCTTGGATCTGATTCAGGAGGGAAATCTGGGGCTGATCAAGGCAGTGAAAAAGTTCGACCCGGATAAGGGCTTTAAGTTCTCCACCTATGCAACCTGGTGGATCCGTCAATCTATCTCCCGTGCAGTTGCAGACCATTCCCGAACCATTCGCATTCCCGTTCACATGGTAGAAACTATGAACCGACTGGCGAGGGCGAATCATAAGTTAGTGCAGGAGTTGGGACGAGAGCCCTCAGCGCAGGAACTGGCGCAGGAAATGAATATCACTGTGGAACGAGTGGCTGAGTTGCGGCAAATGGCACAGGAACCGATCTCACTCCAAACTCCCGTGGGAGATGAGGAGGAGACCAGTTTAGGTGACTTTATCAGCGGGTCTGAGCAACTTGAGCCTGCCAATGTGGTAGATGGAATCATGATGCGAGATGAGATCAATCAAATGCTGAAGCAGCTTTCTCCTCGGGCTGAGTTGATCCTCCGTCTGCGTTACGGTCTGGAGGACGGGAAGCTCTACACCCTGGAGGAAATTGGGGACAAGCTGCAAATCACCAGAGAGCGAGTGCGTCAAATCGAGGCGAAGTCCCTCCGCCAGCTACGTTTTCGATCCAAATCCAAAATTTTAAAGGATTATTGGGGCTAATTTTAAAATTCATACTTGACAAAGAGAAAAAAATCATTATTATAGTATAGGAAACATAAACGGAGGCGAAATAGATATGCTGAATAAGATTATTTCCTACCTGTCTCAGCAGCTGGATATTCCCGCTGATAGCATGGATGCCAATACCACCTTTGAGAGCCTGAATTTGGATTCTCTGGACATGGCTGAAATGATCATTGATATGGAAGAAGAAGTTGGCGTTGACTTCGAGATCGATGGTGATGTCCGTCTGGAGACTCTGGGCGAGCTGGCTGACTATATCGAGGATAAGTTAGATTAATTCTTCACATACTGAATACATAGCTTCGACCTATGACAAGGTCGCACTAGTTGGGGAGATAGCGGTGCCCTGTAACCTGCAATCCGCTACAGCAGGAATGAATTCCCGTATGAGGGGCTGTACTGTATCGCCTGTCCCGGCAAGTGGTGTTGAGGAATCGGTCTCACGCAACGGGCTCCCGTGAACCATGTCAGGCGGGGAACCGAGCAGCATTAAGCGGACCTGTCCGTGTGCCGTGAGTCAGCCGTTTCTGAGCTAACTACCGGGGAAACGGGTATAGTGCCGTTTCAGGTACGGGTGTGCGATCTTGTCATAGGCCGAAGCTATCTTGATTCATATGAACAAAACCGCAGGCGATCGCCTGCGGTTTTGTTTCTCCACAGACATTCGTCCCAATCCCGATTTGACACACCTTTCGTAGGGGCGCGCATTGCGCGTCCGACAACCACCAAGAAGTGGTGGTGGTGAAAAAAAGTTGAGATTTTTGGTGAAATTACATCATTTTTTCATGGTTTTTGTGTTCATGCCGTTCCGCCATGAACCGGACGCGCAATGGAGGCTGCTGAAAAAGTCCCCTTGTAAAAATTTTTACCACAAAACTCGGCGTATTC
This sequence comes from Oscillospiraceae bacterium, assembly GCA_017936205.1. Lineage (GTDB taxonomy): Bacteria > Bacillota > Clostridia > Oscillospirales > Oscillospiraceae > JAZOXB01. Next base: position 7,506 of record JAGBGB010000012.1, on the reverse strand, counting down.
CGAACATTTTGAAACCATATATCGTAAAATCTCCCGTTTTTCGGAGTACGATTTTGAAAATCGGACTTTTTCAGCAGCCTCCGCGCAATGCGCGCCCCTACGAAGGGGTAAATCAAACTGTGCGCCAAATCGCAATTTGGCTTGGAGTGGTTATTTTTTGCTGCAACTTAGCTTGAGCTGTCAATTATGGGTTGATTTTTTTATGGGGCAGTGGTAGAATACCCCGTGGGAAATATTTCCCGTAGCTTACTGCCAATGAAGGAGATGTTTTTAGTATGGAGTTGCTTGGCGGTGTGATCCCGATCACGGGAGTATCTTTCTTTTTGCTGTGTCTGTTTGCTGTGCTCTTCGTGGGCTATGCTCTGGGGCGGATCACCATCAAGGGTGTGGCACTTGGAGATGCAGGCGTGTTTATTATTGCCTTGCTCTTCGGTGCGCTTTTCTGTGGAGAAGGCGGTGTAGCCTCCTTCGATCAGAAGTGGTTGGATATTATAGAGAGCTTTGGTTTGGTGCTCTTTGTTACCAGTGTGGGCTTCATTGCGGGGCCTAAATTCTTCGCTAATTTGAAGAAGAATTTTAAGAGCTATGTATTGCTGGGTGTGATCATCATTCTGGCAGGTGGACTGTCCGCTGTAGGTTGCATTATGCTTGGAAAGCATGTCTTTGGCTTCGGCGCAGACAGCATCGTGGATCTGGATGGCTTCGTGGCTATGATCGTGGGCCTTCTGTCCGGTTCTTTGACCTCTACTCCTGCCTTCAGTGCTGCTAAGGCTACTGTAGCTGCAGAGTATCAGAGTTTGGTTTCTGTTGGTCATGGTATTGCGTATATTTTTGGTGTGGTGGGGGTTGTGCTCTTCGTCCAGCTGATCCCCAAGATGAACAAGGCTGACATGGCTGCAGAACGTGCCAAGATCGCCGTAGCAGAGAAGGCTGCTGAAGGAAAGAAGGAGCGGAGGCTCCTAAAACTGGATCATGTGGGCATGGCTGCCTTCGCTCTGGCTGCCATTCTGGGCACCGTGCTTGGCAAGATCAAGATCCCCATGAGCGGAGACGGTCTGTCCGGCACCTGCTTCTCCCTGACCACTACCGGCGGCTGTCTGCTGGTATCCCTGCTTCTGGGGCACTTCGGCAGAGTAGGCAAGCTGAGCTTGATGCCGGAAACCTCTACGCTGAAGCTGTTCCGTGAGCTTGGTCTGGTGCTCTTCCTTGCAGGGGCAGGTATCCCCGGCGGTGCGGAATTCGTTGCTAACTTTAACCCCATGTACTTCGTCTACGGCATCATTATGACCATTGTTCCCATGCTGCTGGGCTACTTCTTCGCCAAGTACGTTTTGAAGCTGCCCTTGCTGAATAATCTGGGCTCCATTACCGGCGGTATGACCAGCACACCTGCTCTGGGAACCCTAATCAGCACAGCAGGAACAGAGGATGTGGCTGCTGCTTATGCTGCTACGTATCCCGTTGCTCTGATCGTTGTGGTTCTGGTGTCCCAGTTCCTGATCATTCTGTTTTAATATAAAAAAGCACCCCGACAGTCAGCTAATCACTCTGACGGTCGGGGTTACTTTTCATTCACTTTTGTATCTAACATCCTTGGTTACCTCTCTTTCTGCAGGATAGACACGGCTACGACGGTGAATTGCTTCCGTAGACAATTCCAAGATCAAAAAACGAACTCCGGGATTATATATAAACGGAAGAAAATAGAGGAGCCGGTCTCCGGATTCATAACAATGTATGATGAACAAAGGATCCATCCGATCGCAATGGATATCTCTTTGTGTCTTTAGTATACTCTATATTGTCCAAAAACGCAAGATGGAAACCTGTACAAAATACACGAAATGAATTCGTATATTTTTAACAAATTCGTTGTTTTGACCATAGGAGGGACTTGCGTCCTGTGGGGACACTTCAAGAATCAAAATGCGAACGGGAAAGCTACAATACAGTTATCCTACAGTACAAAATCTGCAAGATATATGTTTTTACGACTTCCCAAACGGGAAATTATGTGATATAATAAGTGTGCTTTCTAAATTAGGATACTTTGTCCTGAGTCATTCCACACTCGGGATATAAAGGAATGGAGAGATATCATGTACAAAATCGTTGAAAAAAAGGTTCTGAATCCTACCGTGGTTCAACTGCAGATCGAGGCTCCTCTGGTTGCGAATAAAGCCAAGCCCGGTCAGTTCATCATCCTCCGTGTGGACGAGTCCGGTGAACGGATCCCCCTGACCGTTGCCGGAACCAATAAGGAGAAGGGAACTGTCAAGATCATCTTCCAGATCGTCGGTGGCACTACCGAGAAGCTGAGCCACAAGGAAGAGGGCGAGTACATCCAGGACTTTGTGGGTCCTCTGGGCGTTGCCACCCATTTGGACGGGCTGAAGAAGGTCTGTATCGTTGGCGGCGGTGTTGGCTGCGCCATTGCTATGCCCATTGCTGAGAAGCTGCACGAAATAGGTGCAGAGGTCACCAGCATCATCGGCTTCCGCAATAAGGATCTGCTGATTCTGGAGGACGAGTTCCGTGCTTGCTCCAACACGCTTCGGATCATGACCGATGACGGCTCCTATGGTGAGCACGGTAATGTTACCGTTCCTCTGAAGGAAATGCTGGAGGCAGGTGAGCAGTTCGATATGATCATCACCATTGGCCCCCTGATCATGATGAAGTTCGTGGTCGCTACTGCCAAGCCCTTTGGCACACCTGTAACCGTCTCCATGAATCCCATTATGATCGATGGTACCGGTATGTGTGGCGGTTGCCGTTTGACCCTGAATGTAGACGGCAAGAAGGTTACCAAGTTCGCTTGCGTTGACGGTCCTGACTTCAACGGCTATGAGGTGGACTTTGACGAGGCAATGTCCCGTGGCAGAATGTATTTCGACTTCGAACGTCATGCTCATGATGCTGCCTGCAACCTGTTCAAGAAGGAGGTAAAGTGAAATGGCAAAGGCAAATATGTCCCTGACCCGTAACCCCATGCCCACACAGGATCCTCAGGTTCGTGCTCATAACTTCAGCGAGGTTGCTCTGGGCTACACGAAGGAAACTGCCATCGACGAGGCTATGCGCTGCCTGAACTGCAAGAATATGCCCTGTGTCAGTGGCTGCCCCGTTAAGATCCATATTCCCGAATTTATCGAGAAGATCAAGGAAGGGGAATTTGAGGCTGCATATCAGATCATTTCTCAGTCCTCCTCTCTGCCTGCTGTCTGTGGCAGAGTTTGCCCTCAGGAGACTCAGTGTGAGTCCAAGTGTATCCGTGGTGTCAAGGGAGAGAGCGTTGGAATCGGCCGTCTGGAGCGATTCGTAGCTGACTGGCACAACACCTTCTGTACAGAAGAGCCTGTTCGTCCCGAGCCTAAGGGTCATAAGGTAGCCATTGTTGGCTCCGGTCCCTCCGGTCTGACTTGTGCTGGTGATCTGGCGAAGAAGGGCTATGAGGTCACCGTATTTGAGGCACTGCATACTGCAGGCGGCGTTCTGGTATACGGCATTCCTGAATTCCGTCTTCCTAAGGCGATCGTTGCCAAGGAAGTAGAAACTCTGGAAAAGCTGGGCGTTAAGGTGGAGACCAATGTGGTTATCGGTAAGACCCTGACTGTTGACGAACTCTTTGACATGGGCTACGAGGCTGTGTTCATTGGCTCCGGTGCAGGTCTGCCTAACTTTATGAATATTCCCGGTGAGTCTCTGAAGGGTGTTTACTCAGCGAATGAGTTCTTGACCAGAAGCAATCTGATGAAGGCTTACCTTGAACAGCCTGAGACCCCCATTATGAAGGGTGGCAATGTGGCTGTTGTAGGCGGCGGCAATGTTGCTATGGATGCTGCCAGAACAGCTCTCCGTCTGGGCGCAGATAAGGTTTATATTGTATACAGAAGATCTATGGAAGAGCTTCCTGCAAGACGAGAAGAAGTGGAGCATGCCGAGGAGGAAGGGATCGAATTCCGTCTTCTGTGCAACCCTGTTGAGATCCTTGGGTACAACAATCCCGATGATCCCAGAGATCCCAAGAATGGCTTCGTCACCGGTATGCGCTGTGTGAAGATGGAGCTGGGCGAGCCTGATGCCAAGGGTCGTCGTCGTCCTGTGGAGATCCCCAACAGTGAGTTTGAGATCGCAGTAGACACGGTGATCATGTCTATCGGCACCTCTCCCAATCCCCTGATCAAGTCCACGACTGAGGGCTTGGAGGTCAACTCCAGAGGCGGTATTATCGTCAACGAGGACGGTCTGACCTCCCGTAATGCCGTTTACGCCGGCGGCGATGCGGTTACCGGCGCAGCTACGGTTATTTCTGCAATGGGTGCAGGCAAGACTGCAGCAAAGGCCATTGACGAGTACCTGAGCAAGTAATTCTATAATAAACAGTAGGGACTGTCTCGCAAAACAAGCTGAGACAGTCCCTTTTAATCCTATGTTTGGTGATGGGAGCTGCAGTTCAATCCTGCAGGATCCTGTAATCCCGGAGGGTTAGCAGGAATGCTTCCACATCGGCTTTGAGAATTTGGGGATCGGCATCGTATTCCTGGTATAGGGCATCCAAAAGGGCGGCACCCTCCAATCCGTCCTTCAGGTGGAGATAGATGTCCTTACCGATCTCGTTAAGGTACAGCAGGCGCTTGATCTCTTCGCCCTCTTCAATGCTGACCAGTAGCCATTCGCCTGCTAATTCACGGAGAACGAAGTTGGGATTAATGGTCATAGGTCGCTCCCTTCTGCACCCAGAGCAGCCAGGCGCGTGTGATAGTGATGGTTCTTTTCACAGATGTACTTAGGAACTTGTGAGAAATCTTCGTTTTCTGCCCATGCAATGGCAGGGCAAACCTCGCAGCGTTCATAATCCGGACAGCTTAGGCAGCCCTTAGGCATGGAAATGCTGCGGAATTGGCCGCCAACCTGATCCCATGCAGCTCGGAAGCCCAGTTCGGGGACAGAGGCATGGATGGCAGGGATCATGCCGCAGGGCAGCAAGTCTCCCTTGTAGGTGATCCAATAGGAGCAGCGTCCCGCTCTGCAACGAGCACCTTCCTTGCCCTCGTATAGACATTCGTCGATGCGTCCGGGGGGCATGGTGGCGTGCTTTCGGCATTCTGCGGCAAATTGCTCCGGGGAGTTGCTGAGACGGATCCAGTCGATCCCGGCTTCAGCAGCCTCTAAGGGTGTATAACGTTTAAAGGGCTCCTCACAGGGTTTGGCAGCACGAGTAGGGGGGAACATATAGCTGACGAAGTGGACAATAGAACCGACCTCTCTGGCAAATTCCAGTACCTTGGGAATGTCCTTGTGATTGTAGGAGGTGGAGGAAAAGTTGATCTTCACAGTCACACCCAGCTCTCTGAGGTGGCGGATATTTGAGATCACCTTTTCAAAAGCAGCTCCGTTACCACAGAGGCTCTCATAGGTTTCCGGGCACATTCCGTAAATGGAGATGTTCGTTCTAAGGGGCTTCTGACGGGCAAAGAGCTTGAAATGCTCTTCACTCAGCAGAGTGCCGTTGGTATTAATGGACAGCAGGAAGCCTCGCTTGACAGCCTCCTGATAGATCTCCGGAAAGTCAGGGCGGATCAGTGGCTCTCCTCCCGTCAGTAGCAGGGGAAGGGTTCCGGCTGTCTGTATTTGATCCATAATATCGATCCATTGAGCTGTGCTAAGCTCATCCTTAGACAGCTCCTTATCACAGGAGAGGTTATGGATATAGCACATTCTGCAGGAAAGATTACAACGCGCAGTAAGCTCAAAGGTGCCTGCTGCAGGGGTGTTCCGCTGAGCGGCTCGGTTCAACAGGGCATCCATCATTGTCATAGGGAATACCTCCTTGGGGGAAGAGTTCTGATTGCCTGCTCCAGAGTTTCTACAGCGCCCAGGTCCGGGCGGCAGGACAGTTCAAAAATGGGGGTAGAAAGCAGGCTCAAGGCCGTCTGCATATTCAGACCGAAGTCCCCGGGATGCTTGGGGTCTGAGTAGGTTCCGTTGAGGATCACACGAAGAGCCTCGCGACCTTTGAGAAGGCGGATCCGATTCTCGGGGGCTTGCCGAAGGGATACAATACAGCGTAAAGGGAGAGAACGGTTCACACAGTAGGAAGAAGAACCGCTCATAGGGAAGCCGAAGGCATAGGGCTCATCCCCACGGAGACCAAAGACAGCTCGGTCGCCGTTTAGGATCTCGGCGCCTCTGTGGAGAGCCCAAAGATCTGCTTGAGTGGACTTCCCGGTGCCGGAGGGAGCGGTAAACAGGATCCCCATACCCTCGTGTTGGATATAGGATGCGTGGAGTAACAGACGCTGCTTCTGCAGCAGTACATGGGGGAGAGCCAGCTCCTCATACAGCTGATGGATCTGTATGCCCCATGGAAGGGCTTCTTGCAGTACGTCAAGGTGCAATACGGAACCCTTTTCCAAGCTGTGGGCGTAGTGCCATCTGCGAACAGCATCATAAAAATAGTGACCTTCCTCTGAAGTAGGAAGCTGAGGAACATAGCGTCTTATGAAAATGTAATCTGAAGGGACGGGAGCGGAGGTGCGGAAAAGCTCCCACAGCTTATGATCCTCTAAAGGAGGATCCCCACGAAACTCCAGGATCATATCAGCAATACAATAGTACATACGGACTCCGATCGATATATTCTGTCAAACATATTCATTATATCACCTTTTGAAAAAATATCAAGTCCTGAGAATGAAATGTAGCACGAAATCCTTGGCGCGTTGTCAGAAAGCTTCTATAAAAAATAGACTTGCGAAAAAGGGAAGGTAGGAGTATAATAGGGGCATAGAATGAATTGCTATAGGAGGACTTATGCACGATTATTTAACTCAAAAGGATATTGAGCTTATGAAGGCTGAGCTCTATGATTTGGAAACCAACAAGCGTCCGGCTGTGATCGCAGAGGTTCAGAGAACCAGAGCCTTCGGAGATCTCAGCGAGAACTATGAGTATAAGGCTGCCAAGGAGGAGCAGAGAGCCATTGACAGCCGCATGCGTCACCTGAACAACATGATCCGCACTGCTAAGATCATTGATCAGGCCCCTAAGAAGGGCCATCCCAACGGAGTGCGTCTGTATGATAAGGTCACTATTTACATTCCGGAGGATGAGGAGGAAATGGTGATCCGCGTTGTATCCACCGTCCGTGTCGCACCGGATCAGGGCTTTATCAGTTTGGAGTCTCCTCTTGGGAAGGCGGTCCTTGGTAAGGAGGTCGGCTCCGTGGTTACCGTCAAGGTCAATGACAGCTACAGCTACGATGTAGAGATCCGCTCCATCGAACAATCCGAAGACGACGGCTCCGCCCCTTTGATGAAGTATTGAGTCCCGAAAGGATAATAGGAGACTACATTCAAATTTATCGCACCCTTCGTAGGGGCGCGCATTGCGCGGAGGCTGCTGAAAAAGTCCCCTTGTAAAAATTTTTACCACAAAACTCGGCGTATTCCGAACATTTTGAAACCATATATCGTAAAATCTCCCGTTTTTTCGGAGTACGAT
>JAGBGB010000119.1 GCA_017936205.1 Oscillospiraceae bacterium | reverse complement strand
TTATGCCGCTGGTAAGCGGCATGGCGGCAAAGCCGCCAAGAAATGCCGTGTAATACTGTTCTTGCCGCCATAGGCGGTGCAGGATATTCATCCTGCAATAAAATGGTTTTCAAACCATTTTATCAAGAAACAGTATTATAAAAAGTGGGTTACTAAATACTATAGCATAAAAATTGTAAAAAAGAAAGATAAAAATTGGATAAACCATAAAAAATTCCCATTTTTCTCGTCGTTTGAAGAAGAAATACTCTCTAAACAGGATCTTTGCATCGGGTGTTTGTACTTAGCGCTCCTTTTTCAAAAATCACAGGCAAATAGTCCGCAAAAAGGAGAGAAGCTTCCTGCTGATCGAATATCTGAAAATGATATGTGATTTTTCCATAACAAACAAAAAATATTATTGAGAATTATCCTTTAAACAAAAAAATTTGTCGTAATGATAGAATTCTATTGAAAATACCACGGATATGCTGTTATAATGCTTATAGTATATGCAGGTGTCTTCTCAGACTGCCGGAAAGGGTGCCCATGGATAAGATCGATATTAGTATTCTCCGTTGCCTGACACAGGATGCCCGTATGAATGCATCCCAGATCAGTGCCAGAGTAAATCTGTCCGTTTCTGCTGTGATCGAACGCATGAAGAAGCTGGAAAACAGCGGATTGATCCGTGGCTACACCGCCATTCTGGATGAGCGAATGGCTGGCTTCGATGTACAGGCTATGATCTCTGTCCGTCTGGAGCATCCCAAGTACAATCAGAGCTTCGCTAAACAGATGTGTGAGCATAGCTGTGTTATGGAGTGCTTCTATATAACCGGAGATTTTGACTATATCGCCAGAGTCTCTGCCGGTTCCACTGAGGAGCTGACCAAGGTGCTCAACGACATCAAGCAGATCCCCGGTGTATCCCTGACTAGAACCTATGTGGTGCTGGACAACATCAAGCAGGGTGCTGCCGTGATCCCACGCCTGCCTTAAACCATGTGCCTAAGGGGCTGTGCCCCGTAAAATACAAAAAACATTTATTTTTAGGAGGATCTATCAATGATTATCGGAATTCCCAAGGAAATTATGCACGAAGAAAAGCGCGTTGCCGCAACTCCCAGCGATGTAAAGAAGTATGTTGCCGACGGTCACAAGGTTCTGGTTGAGATGGGTGCCGGTGTTGGCGCTCTCCACGCAGATGCAGACTACGCTGCAGCCGGTGCTGAGATGGTTGCTTCCGCACAGGATCTGTACAAGCGTGCAGAGCTGATCCTGAAGGTTAAGGAGCCCCAGTTCAACGAGACCTTCGGCAAGCACGAGGTTGACATGATGCACAAGGGTCAGTACCTGATCACCTTCATCCACCCCGCTGCTCCCGTGAACCATGAGATGGTTAAGAACATGGCTGCCGCCGGTGTCATCTCCCTGACTATGGACTGCGTTCCCCGTATTTCCCGTGCACAGTCTATGGATGCTCTGACCTCTATGAGCACCTGTGCAGGCTACAAGGGCATGCTCATGGCTGCTTCCGATCTGGAGTGCTTCGTTCCCATGATGCCCACTGCTGCCGGTATGATCAAGCCCGTGAATGCTATGGTCATCGGTGTTGGTGTTGCAGGTCTGCAGGCTCTGGCAACTGCAAAGCGTCTGGGTGCAAAGACCTATGCTATGGACATCCGTCCCGCTGCTGCTGAGCAGGCTACCTCCCTGGGTGCTAAGGTCATTGATTCCGGTGTTGCTCCTGAGCTGGCTATGGGTCAGGGCGGCTATGCTCTGGCACTGCCTGAGGATGTTCTGGCTGCAGAGCGTGAGCTCCTTGCCAAGGAGCTGCCCAACATGGATATCGTATTCCTGTCCGCTCTGGTTCCCGGCCGTCTGGCTCCCATCCTGATCACCGAAGAGATGGTCAAGTCCATGAAGCCCGGCTCCGTTATCGTTGATATCGCCATCGACCAGGGCGGCAACTGTGCCATTACTCCTGCCGGCAAGCGTGAGACCAAGCACGGCGTGATCATCGAAGGCATCAAGAACATCCCCGGTATGCTGGCTGTTTCTTCCACCTTCATGTATTCTGCAAATATGTACAATCTTGTAAAGTTCCTGACCAAGGGCGGCAAGATGAATCTGGATATGAATGACGAGATCGTTAAGGGCATGATGACCACCAAGGACGGAAAGATCGTTCACGAGGGTGCCCGTGCAGCTATGGGGATCTGAGTATGAGTCCCATTTTACTGGTTCTTCTCTTCGTGGTTAGTGCGGTGCTGGGCTATGTGATCATTCGAAATGTTCCTGCCCTGCTCCACACACCCCTAATGTCCGGCATGAATGCCCTGTCCGGTGTTACGGTTCTGGGTGCAATGGTGGCAGCCGGTGCTGCCGCTGCAACCAACAGCATTGCAGCACTTATTGTTGCTCTGGCTGCCGCTGCTCTGGCTATTATTAATGTAGCAGGGGGCTTCGCCCTGACTCACAAGATGCTCTCCAGCTTTGTGAAGAAGAAGGGAGGCACAGACCATGAGTGAGCTTACCTATTATATTCTCAGTGGTGTTTGTGTTGCCCTTGTGCTCTTAGGCATTAACCTGATGAGCAAGGTCAAGCTGTCTGTTACGGGCAATGCCCTTTCTGCAGTATCCATGGTTTTAGCCATGGGGATCATCGCTTTCAAAATTAAGCTCTGGCCTCAGGGTCTGAACATTGCCCTCTATGCTGTACTGATCATTGCCGGTATTTTCGGCATCATTATGGCAAGACGGATCAAGATGATCGCCATGCCCCAGACCATCGCTATGCTCAACGGCTTAGGTGGTGCTGCCTCTGCTCTGGTGGCTGCTGTGACCGCTATGGAAGGTGCCGCAGGTACCTTTGAGGCCTCTACCGCAGGTCTGGCTCTGGCGGTCGGTGGTGTGACTCTGACAGGTAGTCTTGTGGCTGCCGGCAAGCTGGCTCGGATTCTGGATGCCCGTCCCAAGAGCTTGAAGGGACACAATCTGATTTTCGGCATTCTGCTCCTTACCTGTGTTGCCGGTATGGTTCTGCAGACCGTAGACAGCGGTGCATGGGCGATCCTGACTGCTGTTGCCGCTTTGGTAGCCGGTGTGGTCTTCGTCATGCGTGTAGGCGGTGCGGATATGCCCATTACCATCAGCCTCCTCAACTCCCTGTCCGGTGTGGCAGGCGGTATTGCAGGTATGGCAATCAGCGATCCTCTGCTGGTCGTTGTAGGCGGCATTGTCGGTGCCTCCGGTCTGATCCTGACGCAGGATATGTGTAAGGCTATGAACCGTACTCTGGGTGCCATTCTCACCGGCAAGACCACTGCTGCTCCTGCCAAGGTTCCTGCTGCCGTTGCAGCTGCTCCCAAGGCAAAGGCAGAGGCTCCCAAGGCAAAGGCAGAGGCTCCCAAGGCTCCTGTGAAAGCCGACAAGCTGGACGAGGCAGGGGTTGCAGCCTGCTTGCAGACTGCTAAGAAGGTCATTATTGTCCCCGGCTACGGCATGGCTCTTTCTCAGGCTCAGGGTGAGGTCGCTCACCTGACCTCTGTTCTGGAATCCAGAGGGGTTGAGGTCAAGTTCGCCATCCATCCCGTTGCAGGTCGTATGCCCGGTCATATGAGCGTGCTGCTGTGCGAGGCTGATATTGACTATGAGAAGCTGTTCATGATGGAAGACATCAATGACGACTTCGCCAACTGTGACCTTGCCATTGTCATCGGTGCAAACGATGTTACCAATCCCGCTGCCAATACTGCAGAGGGTACTCCCATTTACGGTATGCCTGTTCTCTCCGTAGAGAAGGCGCCCAAGACCGTATTCTGCAACTTCGATACCAAGCCCGGCTATGCAGGTGTGGAAAATCCCCTGTATACTGCCTCCAATGTGCTTATGCTGTTGGGGGATGCCAAGGCTTCTGTGGCAAAGCTTGAGGGCTTCCTGTCCTCTGCTCCCACTGCCGCTGCTGCTCCTGCTGCCCAGGCTCCTGCCGCTGACAGCAAGCTCAACGAAAACGGTGTTGCAGCTTGCTTGCAGACTGCCAAGAAGGTCATTATTGTCCCCGGCTACGGCATGGCTCTGTCTCAGGCTCAGGGCGAGGTCGCTCACCTGACCTCTGTTCTGGAATCCAGAGGTGCAGAAGTCAAGTTCGCCATCCATCCTGTGGCCGGTCGTATGCCCGGCCACATGAGCGTGCTGCTGTGCGAGGCTGATATTGACTACGAGAAGCTGTACATGATGGAAGACATCAACGACGACTTCGGCAACTGCGATATCGCCATTGTCATTGGCGCAAACGATGTTACCAACCCCGCAGCCAACTCCGCAGAGGGCACTCCCATCTACGGCATGCCCATCCTCAATGTTGAGAACGCACCTATGGCGGTATTCTGCAACTTCGATACCAAGCCCGGTTACGCCGGTGTGGAAAATCCCCTGTACTCTGCAGACAATGTACTGCTGATGCTGGGTGATGCAAAGGCTTCTGTTGCAAAGCTGGAGAATTTGCTGACCGCAGCTCCCGTAGCTGCTGCCCCCGCTGCCTCTGCTGCTCCTGCACAGACCAAGCTCAGCGAGGATACTGTGGCTCAGACGCTGAAGGCTGCTAAGAAGGTCATTATCGTTCCCGGCTACGGCATGGCTCTGTCTCAGGCTCAGGGTGAGGTCGCTCATCTGGCTGCCGCTTTAGAAAAGAAGGGGGCAGAGGTCAAATTCGCCATCCATCCTGTTGCCGGTCGTATGCCCGGCCACATGAGCGTTCTGCTGTGCGAGGCTGATATTGACTACGAGAAGCTGTACATGATGGAAGACATCAACGATGACTTCGGCAACTGCGATATCGCCATTGTCATCGGCGCAAACGATGTTACCAACCCCGCTGCCAACTCCGCAGAGGGCACTCCCATCTACGGCATGCCCATCCTCAATGTTGAGAACGCACCTATGGCAGTATTCTGCAACTTCGATACCAAGCCCGGCTATGCCGGTGTGGACAACCCCCTGTACTCCGCAGACAATGTTCTGCTGATGCTGGGCGATGCCAAGGAATCCGTTGCAAAGCTGTCCAATCTGGTAAAGTGATCCCCTGTCCATAAAATTTCTGCCCACTCCCCCAAAAACGGAGTGGGCAGTTTTCATTTCCCGCCAAATTCCGATTTATCGCACAGTTTGATTTAACGCTGCGTAGGGGCGCGCATTGCGCGTCCGGTTCATGGCGGAACGGCATGAACACCAAAACC
>JAGBGB010000118.1 GCA_017936205.1 Oscillospiraceae bacterium | reverse complement strand
GACGCTGCTGTAGGGCAGATGATCTCCGTTCCTTCCTGTGATCCGCCCGGTTTCATCCACGATCTTTTTCTGGGTATCCGCCCAAGAGCCGAGGATAAAGCCTTCGCTATTCTGCAAAGTGCGGAAGCTGTCGTTCCAACCGGGAACTAAGGTATCGTATGTGGCTGCAATAGGAATTTTGGTAAGGGCGTGTGCCACATAGTCTATGGTTCCTTCTTCGTAGACCAGATTGCCGTTTACCAGCGCAGGCTTGGTTAGGCCTTCTCTGACATAGGAAGCGGCGTCCGCTGTAAGAAGAGCCGGCGGAGTAGGCCAAAGCTGTCCCGGAAGGTTGAGAAGATCCTTGTACAGATTGTATCTTTCCGTGCCCACCACAAAATCTCTCTTGTCAAATCGCAGACCATAATAAGCGGTGCTTTGGAACAGAACATTATCTGCACGGAAATCCAGGATCTCTATGGGAATGTCAATATATTCCTCTTTTGAATCGAAAAGGGTCACATAGCTCAGCAGCTCCATATTCAATCGGTCCAGCTCTTCCTGGTGATGATCCCCGAATCTGGGTGTATCAGCTTCCTTCTGGGGGAAGCCGTTGCGCTTTTCAAAGGTCGTAATGGCGGACTCCACTGTACTCAGGAATGTCTCATACTGATCCTGAGGATAGGAAGTAGGTGTCTGCAGGTATCCTTTTACCCGATCCATAGTGGCACGGAGCTCTTTTGTGGACCATATTCTGTAGAGAAATACCTTGGTTTGATAATTATCCCGCAGAACATTTGTATCCGGCTCTGTATGCTCGTTGGTCCAGTAGAAATACTTTCCCTCTTCGTGGAAGGCTAGGCAGTGCTCTTTGGGTGTCTTTCCTGCAATGCCGTGACGAATTCGGAGCGCCCATTTATCTGAGCAATCATGGGAGATCCACAGGGAGGGAGTATTGGCGGAACGGTTCTGCACCTCCACATTCACCTGAGGGGTGTTCGTGTCTATGGTGTCCATGTCTAAGTAAAGAACCTTGTCCTTGCCTTTCATCAAAATAGAGAAAGTAGAGTATCCGTTCTGTCCTCTGGGAACAAGAGTGACTGCCATATCGGGGGTCACGCCTCCGGTAATGGCAATGGTGGGGTACATCATAGTAACAGGACCTACGGCATTGGCAGTTCCGTTGGTTACATTTCCTCTGCCATCCAGAATGTAGAACTTGTTGGTGCTGTCCTTTCGTGCGAGATAATAAGAGCCCCGCAAACCATTCAGATGGTATCCCGATTCTTCGGGCAGATATAGCTGTCCGTTCCAGTCTCCGCCCTCAGGCAGATTGTTGATCTTATTCAAAAGCTCTGCTGCCTTGGCTTCGAGGGTGCTGCTTGCTGCCTCGGTGGGTGTTGCAGCTCTTTCTTCTGCCGCCTGAGCCTGTGCAGGCAGGAAGCCCACGAGCATGCTCAGAAGCAGAAGAAAGCATAGGCTGCGTTTCAAACATAATTTTAGATTCATAAGTTTACCTCCTATATGGTTAACCGTCTTGGTTGGAAAAGTATACCTTTTTCCCCAACGACATTCCATAACTATTTTATCATATAATAAAACTTTCCAAATTGCAATACTGTTTGGTCATGAAAGTGCACTTTCATGACCAGTATAATAGTTGTTTGTTATGTAAAGTTTGATAATACGATACTTTTCAAATTTTAAGGTTTTTTTATTTGGTAAAAAAAGTGCACTTTTTTCTCCACGATTTTCATACTTGCCCATTTTAAGAAAGTGTTATGGCTCACGCTCAGTTCTTTGGCAGCCCCTCTTGCAGACAGCTTTCCCTGCTCCCTTGTGGACACCCTTACATAGCCGTAAATCATATCTGTTTTCCTCCCTATCCTTTCATATTTGTGCAGTCACTACGATTCTCTACAGATCGCAAGATAAAATCCACATAATCAAGAAGGAACATTATACACAAAAAACAAATTCCGATTTAGGTTATCACCTTTAGTAAGCATACCACAAAATATAGTTCTCAAAGTCCGATTTATAGGACAGGTGATATGATATACTAATACCAAAGGACGGTGTTAGTTATGTCTAAAAGAACTCGAAAAACACTAAGTTTCTACAAATTTGTTGAACGTTTCCCTAACGAAGAAGCTTGCAGAGAATATCTGTACTCTTTCAAGTGGAAAGATGGGTTTGTATGCCCCGTGTGCGGCAATCAGCATTGCTATACCCTAAAAGGCTTCGGCCGCTATCAGTGTACGAAGTGCCGTCATCAGACCTCTTTGACTGCTAATACCATCATGCATAGTACCCATCTACCTCTGCACAAGTGGTTTTGGGCTATCTACCTTGTATCTTGTGACAAGCGTGGGATTTCTGCTTTAGCACTGTCTGGCAAGATCGAAGTAAGCTATAAATCAGCATGGTATATGCTAAAGCGGATCCGGGAAGCTATGAGAATGCGAGACGCGCACTACACACTGTGCGGAGTTGTAGAATTAGATGATTCGTATTTTGGTGCTAAAATCAAGGGAAATAGAGGTAGAAAGGCAGGAAATCAAGGCGTATTTGTGGCAGTTTCTATGAGCAAGGAACATACTCCGATCTATCTCAAAATGCAAGTAACTGATAATATACAAATACCATCCGTCCAGAATTTCGTTACAAACAACATTGCTCCTGGCAGCACTGTGCAAACAGATAGTTTTAGAAGCTATATTAAACCTTTAGCTAAAAACTATATCCATGAATCAGAGGACTTTAACCCGAATAGCAAACATTTGAAATGGTTACACCAGATAATCGCAAATGCAAAGGCATTTATTAACGGCACATATCATGGCACCAGCACAAAACATCTGCAAATGTATCTTAGCGAATTCTGCTTCCGTTTCAATCGCCGGTCTTTTGGAGGTAAGATCTTCGACAGGCTGTTAGTTGCTATGGTGGGATAATCCGATATATTGTAGTTTGCTTACTAAAGGTGATAACCTAAATCGGAATTTGACGAAGGATATTGCTGCAGGGACTGTCTCACCTCATTTGGCAAGACAGTCCCCTTTCTTTATTTATATGATATTACTCCGGGATGGCTGACAGGATCTTTTGGCAGTAGCTGCGGAATTGATCTACTGCCTCCCGGGGATAAATAATGGTAGCCCGGCCACCAAAACGGCACAGCCATGCGAAGAAGTTGGGAGACAAATTGATCTTCGTCTGCAGAGTAAAATGCTCCTCCCCATCGGGAACCATCAGTACATCCTTCCCGAAGCGATCCACTACCACACCTGCCAGAGGGGTTTCGAAGCGGAGCTTCACTGTGGTGCGCTCTCCACGGAACATCCCGAACATTTCTCGGGAATAGATACTGGGGTCGAATGCCTTGGTTTCCTCCGTAACGGTGCGAGGCTCCTGCATTAAGAACACCTCTTCCATTTTATCCACCCGATAGTGGGTCAAGCCGTGGCGCTGGCTATGAGCTACCAAATAGTAATTCTCATCATCCCACAGCAGCGCGTAGGGACTTGCCTCATAGACCCCCTTGCGGAAGTGCTTCTTCAGATCCACACCCCAATCGAAGTAACGGAAGCGGATTTTCTTATCCTGTGCCATAGCATCATGGAGCACATCCACGGTGGCAATGTTCTCCTCGCTCTCAGATTTGACCCGTCCTGCCAGAACGATCTCTCGACGGAGCAGGGCTGCTTCGTGCATGCTGGACAGAGCCGCCAGCTTGCGGATCAGTTCCCCGGAATGCTTGGGCGACAGGAAGCGAGAGGATAGGACCGCATCTACCAGAAATTTCAGCTCCGACAGCTCAAAATCCCGCTTTTTCACAAAATAGCCCTCAGGCTTTCCACGGCGGTACTCTACCTCTAAGCCGTAGAGATTCAGAGCTGCCAGATCGGAGTACAGACTCTTCCGCTCCCCACGGATCCCCATGCTCTCCAAATGCTCCAGCAGTGCCTGTGCAGAGGCAGGATGCGCCTCGTCTGTATTCTTACACAAATAGTCCTTCAGATACAGAAGCTTCAGCTTCTGTCCTTCGGTTTTCGCCATAATGATCACCCTACTTTACCTTATCATAAAGTGTAGATTCTGGCAAGTGTTTTTTCGCTACTTGACGATTTCCGTCGTTCGTGGTATTCTATATAAATAAGTATCTATCATAGGAGGTGATCCCATGCTGCGTCGTAACAGCCATTATTTCAAGTGGGGACTGACTGCCTTTCTGGTTCTGGCTGCGGTTGTGGTGTTCTGGGTCGTTTTTTCCAATCTCGGAGGCGTCTATGACCTGATCCTGGAATTCTTCGGGATCATTTCGTCCCTGCTCTATGGCTGCGTTTTTGCCTACTTGATGAATCCCGTTATGGAGTATTCTGAGAAGCTCCTAACAAAGTCCCTCCGGAAAAGCAAATGGAAAGAGCAGCATAAGGCTACTGTGGTGAAGGTCTGCAGCATTATCATTACCGTTCTCACCTTCTTAGGTGCGATCTACGCTCTGATTGCCCTGATCGTTCCCAACATCTACGACAGCATTGCCGAGCTCCTGCGTCCGGAGCGGCTGCAGGAATACTACAACACCGTGCTGCAGTGGGTCCACGATACATTTGCCGGAACCCCTGTGGGAGAATGGATCGAAGAGAACTTCGCAGATTTAATGAAGATCCTGACAGACTTCCTGATGAATCTGAATATCGGTGCCCTGCTCCTCGGTGCAGCCAACTCTGTCTACAGCGTAGTCGCAACGGTATTCAGCATGCTCATTGGCATCATCGCCGGTGTGTATGTTTTGGTCTACAAGAAGACCCTCTGTGCCCAGGCAAAGAAGCTCACCGTTGCTGTATGTCGTGAGGAAAAGGCAGATCGTATCTTTGAGGTTGCCAGAAGAACCAATCGGATCTTCAGCGGCTTTGTCATCGGCAAGATCATTGATGCGGTTTTCGTAGGTGTGGTGACCTACTTCGCCTTACTGATCATGGGTATGCCCTTTGCCCCCCTGATCGCAACCCTGGTGGGAGTGACCAATATTATCCCCTTCTTCGGTCCCTTTATCGGTGCGATCCCCTCTGCCCTGCTTCTGCTTATTGAGAATCCCATTGATGCTGTTTATTTCGGGATCTTCATTGTGATACTGCAGATGATCGATGGCAACATTATCGAGAATCGGATCCTTGGTGAGAAGCTGGGAATTTCCGACTTCTGGGTGCTGGTAGCCATTCTGGTTTCCGGCGGCATTTTCGGCTTCATGGGAATGCTGCTTGGTGTACCCATTTTCGCAGTGATCTACACCCTGATCACAGACAGCGTTAACAAACGTTTGAAGAAAAAACGGCTGCCCACCGAAACCGAGCAGTACACAGCCGTAGAATCCGTAACAGATCTCCCTGTAACCCCTATAGCAGACCCCGTTCGTGGCCACGGCGAACCTCTATATGACCTGAACTATGAGGTAGAGGATCACTACGACGAGGAAGAATGACCTAAAAAAGGAGGCGAGGATCCTTGTCCAATGCCTATTTTCAAATGGAAGGGCTTGAGGTTGCCCAAGCCTTCGGTGCTGTGTGGAAGTATGTTGCACCGATCCTGGCTCTGATCATCCTGTGGCGCTGTGCCAGACCTCTGCTACGCTTCCGACAGGAGCCCGAGGTATGGGGCTGGCTGGAAATGCCTGACGGGCATCAGCTCCCTGTCACCCACTGGGAGAGCATTATCGGCAGCTCCAGATCCTGCGATATTATTATGAAATTCTCTACGGTTTCTCGTTCCCATGCGGTTCTGAGCCGCTATGATGACGGAAGCTGGTCTATTACGGACATTGGCGGCAAAAACGCAGTCTATGTCAACGGCAAGCGAGTGGAGCTTGCTGCAGTACGCTACGGAGACAGGATCTCCTTAGGCGGTGTGGAATTCAAGCTGGTCCCCATTAGCAAGAGCGAGATCAAAGAGCAGAACATGGAGCGAACCAAGCCTGTGGATCAATCCCTGCCCAGTGTGACTCTTTTACTCCTGACCCTGTTCCAGTTCTTCACCGGTCTGTGCCTGTGGATGGTGTGTAAGCCTGCCTTCGCCTCTCAGGTCTATACAGGCTTCATGCTGCTAATGCTCATAGAGTGGGGCCTGTTCTTTGTGATCCGCATTACGGGGCGCAGCGGCTTCGAGCTGGAAACTCTGGCATTCTTCCTAAGCACTCTTGGCTTGTCCGTCATTGCCTCCGATGCTCCCGGGGAGATCCATAAGCAGATCTTATGTATCTTGGGCGGTGTGCTGATCTATTTGATCATTGCTTTGTCCCTTCGGAGCTTGAATGGTGCCTCTAAGTTCCGCTATGTTGCTGCCATTGCGGGTATCGGTCTGCTACTGATCAACCTGGTCTTCGGTCAGGAGATCAACGGCGCACGGAACTGGATCCAGCTGGGTTCCTTCACCCTGCAGCCCTCGGAGCTGGTAAAGCTGTGCTTCATCTATGTAGGTGCCTCTACCATGGATCGGATCGTGTCCAAGAAGAATGTGATCTCCTTCATTATTTACTCTGTGTTCGTCTGCGGCTGTCTGGTTCTGATGAACGACTTCGGCGCAGCCCTGATCTTCTTCATAACCTTCCTTGTGGTTGCCTATCTCCGTTCCGGCAGTGTGGCTACCATTGCGCTGGCACTTACAGCACTGGCATTTGCAGCTATGATCGTAGTGGTATACTTCGGCAACCATGTCCAGCGACGGTTTGCAGGTTGGGGCCATGTCTGGGAGGATCCCTATGACTTAGGCTATCAGCAGACTCGCTCCATGATCCGCATGGCTGTTGGAGGTCTCTTCGGTGTAGGTGTGGGACAAGGCTGGCTGAAGGCTGTGGCAGCCTCAGATACGGACTTGGTCTTCGCCTTCATCAGCGAGGAATGGGGTCTGATCATGGCAGTGCTCATGACCCTGGCTCTGTTGGTTCCTGCAATTTTCGTCCTCCGCTCTGCAAGAGTGGGGCGCAGCAGCTTCTACACCATCGGCGCCTCCGCTGCGGTGTCGGTCATTCTGACACAAGCGATCCTGAACGTTTTCGGCACGATGGATCTGCTGCCTCTGACCGGTGTGACCTTCCCCTTCGTATCCAATGGCGGCTCCAGTATGCTGTGCTGTTGGGGCTTGATCGCCTTCATCAAGGGTGCAGATACCCGACAGAATGCTTCCCTTGCCGTTAAATTCCTGCGGGTAAAGGAGGACAAGCATGAATAAAATTGCCAATCGTGCCTGGGCTGCCATGGTGCTTGCCTTCGCACTGTTCTTCGGACTGTGTACCATTGTGGTTCGGTACTTCCGTGATTCGGAGGAATGGTATCTCCACCACAGCAATTCCGCAGTCTATACCAACGGCAGACTGAACAGCGGTGTCATTATGGATCGCAGCGGCACCCTGTTAGTCGATGCCTCTGACGGCAGAGTCTATCCCAATGACGAAATACTCCGCCGTTCCACCCTCCACCTGCTGGGAGATGTAGAAGGCAATGTGCCGGATTATATGATGGACCATTATTCCAACGAGCTGACTGCTTACGACCTGTTTAACGGTGCCCAAAGCGGGCAGGGAGTCTACATGGAGCTGACGGTCAATGCACAGATCCAGAAGACTGCCTATCAAGCCATGGCAGGCAGGAAAGGAACCATAGGTGTTTATAACTACAAGACCGGCGAGATCCTGTGTATGGTCTCAACCCCCAGCTTCGACCCCACCACTCCCTCTGAGGTGGACGGAAGTGATGCCTATGACGGAGCCTATGTGAACCGTTTCCTCCACGCAACCTTCACCCCGGGTTCTATTTTCAAGCTGGTGACTGCCTCCGCTGCCATTGCAGAGATCCCGGATCTGGAGACCCGTACGTTCCACTGCTCCGGAGACTGGGTCACAGATGACATTATCGTAACCTGTAGCGGTCTGCATAATGATATCTCCTTCGATACAGCCCTGACGAAATCCTGCAACGTAGCCTTTGCTCAGTTAGCAGTAGAGTTAGGCCCGGAAACTCTGGCGAAATATGCCAAGGCCGCAGGGATCACAGAGTCTGTCCTCTTTGACGGCTTTAAGACCAGAGCCGGTTCCATCGACTTAGAGAACATTCCCGTCAACTCCCTGGCATGGGCAGGCGTTGGTCAGCACACCACTCAGATCAATCCCTGCCAGTATATGACCTTCATGGGCGCCATTGCCAACGGAGGCGTATCTGCCAAGCCCTATTTGGTATCCTCCATCCGCTGTGGACAGGAGGAAACCTATCGCACCGCTACCACCTATAACGAAGCCATGCTGGAAAAAACCGTTGCAGACCGTCTGGCTCAATCTATGCATTTGGCAGTTCAGAACAACTACGGTGAGACCAATTTTGCAGGACTCTATGCAGGGGCAAAATCCGGCACCGCAGAGCGAGGCGAGGAGCTGGTTCCCAACGCTCTCTTCGCAGGCTTTGTACAGGACGAGAAGTACCCCCTTGCCTATGTAGTAGTTGTCGAGGGTGCCGGCTCCGGCAGCGAGACCTGTGTTCCTATTATCAGTCAAGTTTTAAATTCCTGTGTCACTGTTCTGGGTATGGAATAAAAAAACAGAAAAAACAGAAGAAAAGTCTTGACATTTCGGGATTCATAGAGTATAATAACCAAGCTGGTTTCAAACGAGGCCGGCGTATGGAGAGGTGGCTGAGCTGGCCGAAGGCGCACGACTGGAAATCGTGTAGGCGTTAAAAGCGTCTCGCGGGTTCGAATCCCGCCCTCTCCGCCAGAAAAGAACCCACACGTGTCGTAGACAAGTGTGGGTTCTTTTCAACGAAATAAATCCCTTGCGGGATTTGTGAAATAACGCTTCGCGTTATGAAATAGCTGTCGCTATGAAATACGCTGCGGCGTATGAGGGATTTATTTTATTTCACATTTTGCCACCAAGGCAAACTATTTCATAATCCAAAGGAGTATTTCATATTGCGTAGCAATATTTCATTAAATATGCTATAATATTTGTAGAGGTGGTG
>JAGBGB010000117.1 GCA_017936205.1 Oscillospiraceae bacterium | reverse complement strand
TTCTAATAAAACGGATTAACCGTTTTATTATGCCGCTGGTAAGCGGCATGGCGGCAAAGCCGCCAAGAAATAACCTGTAATACTGTTCTTGCCGCCATAGGCGGTGCAGGATATTCATCCTGCAATAAAATGGTTTTCAAAACATTTTATCAAGAAACAGTATTATTCCGTTACCGCCTCTATGGCGATCATGGACAGGAGCTGCTCCGCACTCTGGTCATCGGTAACACGGAAGCGACCAAGCTGTCGGAGGGATTGGGGCAGACCCTTGACTATGGTGTTCAGCTTAGGCTGAGTGGTCACGGTGGCATAGGCACCCATTTGGGACAGCACCACCTCGCTGAGCTCCGTGTGAGCTCCGTAGGGGTAAGATACAATATTGGCAGAGTCCCCCAAGAGGCCCTGCATGGTTCTGTGATCCTCCTGCAGGAAGGCTACATAGTCCTCCTCAGACTCTCCCTCCTTCTGCAGTACACCGATGCGGACAGGAGCCGGATCCCGTCCCTCTACCTCATGAATGTTATAGCCGTGGCTGGCAACGGTAATGAGTCCGGAGGCTTCCAGCTCCGCAGCCTGCTCCAAGGTAAAGTGGGGATTCATGGGGACCCCTGTATCCTTATAGCTATCCTTACCGATAGAAACACCGATGGCAAAGATCGTAGCCTTGAAGCCGTATTCCTTCAGAATGGGGAAGGCAAGCTCATAGTTGCTGGTATAGCCATCGTCAAAGGTAATGACCACAGGCTTCTCCGGCAGAGCAGTCCCCTTCTCTACGAAGTCTCTCAGATCCAAGAAGCTCACAGGCTCATAGCCTGCATTTTTCAGAGCCTCCATATGGGCACGGAAGGTTTTGACCTGAACCGTATCGTTATTTACCTTGGCAGGATCCTCCGTCAGGTGATGGTACATAAGGATGGGGATCTGACGGTTCAGTACCTCCTCCCCCACAGGCTCTGCCACAGGAGCTCCTGGCATAGAGCCTAAGGGAACGAATTCCCCGAAGTCCTCCGGCACATACAGCTCCTCATTGCCGAAGATCCGTGCCAGAGCCATAGAGCCTACGCTGTTGCGGAAGTGAGTATCGTCGTAAAAATATCGGGGCTCATAGCTGACAGAGCTCATGGTGAAATCCCAATACTCCGTCACTTGCGCCAGAGCATTACGGAAGCGAGCCTGATCCTCTACGCTGAAATCATCCTGTGCCTCCCAGTAAGCAGGCTGACAGGCAACGATGAGCCGAATCCCCTTCTCCTCACACAGCGCCTTGATCCGAGCTACGCTCTCCATCGCCTGCTCCAGAGACGGCATAGAGGCACTGCGGACAGGATACTTGGTGAAGACGGAATAGGCATCCCTTGCCACATAGGATGCACGATCCCCAATGGGCTCTGCATCCCTTCGGCTCTTATCATAGGAGCCGGTGGTCTCATCAAAAACCCTGTAGGGAACCTGCAAATAGCCGTCGGAGTAGTAGCTCTGCAGCTTCTTCCAACCGTCAGCGGGGGTATTGAACAGGTATGGCATACTGCGAAGCAGTGGGTTGGCTCCGTCCACCTCGTAGTAGTGATAGGTGGTCCGTTCCTCCTGCTCCGTATCATAGGCACAGGCGATCTTGAGGGACAGGTTCAGCAGCAGGTTCTTGACCTCATAGTTCTCGATCAGATAGTTGCTGATCTTCTCAAAATCTGCCATATCCGTGCCATAGAAGAAGCAGTTATAGAAGCGAGCATCCAAATACTCGTTTAGCTCCTCCACCGGATAGGAGCTGGAACCGGAGGAGCCCACAATATAGGAATCATATTCCCCATGATGCTGCTTCAGGTATGCCATTTTGGCAGCTCGGGGATTCAAGGTCTCATTATAGCTCCACCACTGAAAAACCCGATCTCCGAAGACCCCATAGGGATCGGTCAGATAGTTAAACAGGGCTATGAGCAGTGCAATGAGCAGCACCGTCCCCAGCAGCATCCGGAGCCAACGAGCAGAGGACATACGAGCATTCCCTTCCATGGGTACCTCCTGTTAAAACTGTTGATAAATAAACTCCACCTGAATGCCGCTGTCTCGGAAGATCCCGAAGATGCACAGCAGCACCAGGGGCAGGAATAGCCAGAGCCACTGGACAAAGGGGTGCTTCCGTTCCAGGGTTTTTCGGATCTCCGTCCCCTTCTCCTGCTTCCATTCCAAACAGAGCATGGCAAGGAAGCCCAGTGCAACCACCAGATAATCTGTCAGGCTCAGCCCAAGATTCCAAATGGTTCCGTCCCCAAGCTGATACAGGCAGGGAGAGGTCAGGGTCTTCCTCAGCATTTGCAGTCCCAGAAGCAGTCTGGGGGCACGGGTAATATAGCGGCCCACGAATACAATTGCCGTAGTCCGCAGTATGCAGAACAGGGTGAAGAAGGGACTCTTATCTCGAATATGCAGAGCCTTCTTCCACTTGGCGTAAGTCCCTGCCAGAAGCACGGAGGAAGTCAAAATAATACCGTTGTAGAAACCGTAGGCAATGTAACGGAAATTGGCTCCATGCCATATACCGATGATCAGGTACACCACAAAGGTAGCGGCAGCGGTAGGAATTACCTTACCCACCTTGCCCTTAAAGTGCTTCCGTGCCCAACGTCCCAGCTTTGCAAAGGGCTTCGAAAAAGACAGCGGATAGAACACATAATCCCGCATCCAAGAGCCCAGCGTAATATGCCATCTTCGCCAGTAATCTGCCAGACTGGTAGCATAGAAGGGTCTGCGGAAATTCTCCGCCAAGTCAATGCCGAACATCTGTGCCACACCACGGGTAATGTCGATGCCGCCGCTAAAGTCACAGTAAAGCTGGATACAATAGAACAGCACCCCGAAGGCATAGAAGAAGCCACCGTACTGCTCCGGCGCATCGAAGATGGCATTGACCACCACCGCTGCACGATCCGCCAACAGCATCCGCTTCAGATAGCCCCAGAGAGCAAGCTGAATGCCGTACTTCACATGGTCAGCATTCCATTTGTGCCCTTGGATCAGCTGAGGCTGTAGCTGGTCGAAGCGGCTAATGGGGCCCTGCACCATCTGAGGGAAGAAGGACACGAAGAGGCTGAATTTCAGGAAATTCTTCTCCGCAGCATACTTGCCACGGTAACAGTCCACCACATAGCCCACACTCTGGAACATATAGAAGCTCAAGCCCACAGGCATGATCCAATCCACAGTCGGCAGGGCTCCTACCAGACCACTCAGACTCTGCACGGTAAAGTTCCAATACTTCACCATAAAAAGCAGACCGAAGTTGAGAAGCAGATCCAGGATCAAAACCCATCTTTTATGGCTTTTGATCCTCTGCTCCTCTTCTTTTTTTCGTTCTGCAGGGATGCTCGCCCGTTTGGCATTCAAGCGGCTCAGCACCAGCCCCCCTGCATAATTGGTCCCCGCTGTGAACAAGAGGAACAGCCCTGCACTGACACCGCCTAAGAGGTAGAAGCCAAGGCTGACCCCCAGCAGCACATACCAGCGCAGCCTCAACGGCACCACATAGTACAGCAGCAGACTTCCCGCCAGCATCAGCAGGAAGGATAGAGAAAAGAAATTCATGCCGTTCTGCTTTCAATAAGAGCCAGAAGAACATCTACGGAGTTGAAGTTCTCCGGCAGCAGATCATCTACAGTCAGCTCCACGCCGAATTCCTGCATGATCTCCGTAACGATCATCACAATATCCAGAGATTCCAGCAGACCGTCATCGATCAGGGCTGTCTCGGTTTCGAAATCTACCTCAGGGCAGGCTTCGGATAAAATTGCCAAAAGCTTTTCTTTCATGGTCTTTCTTCCTTGCTTTCTTTAGAATAATACAGCACATGAGACTGCCAACCATCCGCAGCATAGCCGAAATGCTCGTAGAGCCTTCGGGCAGGCAGGTTCTCCACTGCTGTCCATACACGGGAGAGCTTCTCTCCCTGTTGATTTAAATATGCGCCCACCAGCAGAGCCCCAAGACCCTGTCGGCGGTGAGTCGGAGCCACTGCCAGATGGCGGAGCTCCGTGGTCTTTCCGCTGCTTTCGTAGTGGAGGATCCCACCGGGCAGGCTCAGGAGCTTCCCCTGTTTCGCCAGCTCTGCAAGCTCTCCCTCCTCAGGCAGACAGCCTGTAATGGGAGAAAAGCTCTCACAAAGCAGCCTGCAGGCAGCTTGAGCGTCCTCACACAGACGGACCGCCCCCTGAGGGAAGCTGACGTCTTCCGTTCCCTTTCGACTCAGGCGAAGTCTGCTTAGAATCTCACGGAAGCCTGTCGCCAAAAAAGCAGCTTCAATCTCCTCCATGGCTCCCAAGGCATTGCGGAAGGGCAATTCCACCACTGTATTCCTCTCCGGCTCCCATAGGGGCAGGCTCTGTCCCTTCTTGATCAAGAAGGTCAGACGATCCAAGGTTTCCCTTCTACGGATCAGCAACAGCCCCTCAGAGATCTGCTGTTGGTACAGGCTCCCTCTGCGGATCTCCTGCTCCAATGCCTCCCGATTAGGCAGTGCATTGATAACGACCCCTTGGAGCAGGAGGGTATTGAGTGCCTTAGAAAGCTCCTCATAGCTCGTAACAGGGCTCAGCATAGGTATTCCTCTTTCAAGCGGCTGCGATCCAGCTTGCCGTTGGGCAGTCGGGGCAGGGCCTTCACAGCATGATAGTCAGAGGGCAGCATATACTTGGGCAGCGCAGTCATAAGCCCCTTTGCCAGCTCGGCAGCGGCCATCTCCCCCTCATACACAGCTAAGATCTTATCCTGCTCCTTATGGAACAAGCATACTGCAGCTCGGATGCCGGGGAGAGCATTGAGAGCAGTTTCGATCTCCCCCAGCTCGATGCGGTAGCCCATGTGCTTGATTTGGCTGTCCTTCCTTGATAAGAACAGAATATCTCCCGTTTCCGTCAGCATTCCGATATCCCCTGTGCGGTACATCCGATCGGGATACAGGGGGTTCAGGGGGTTCTGCACGAAAGCACGCGCCGTCTTCTCCCCATCTCCATAATAGCCAATGGCAAGACCGGAGCCACGGACACAGATCTCCCCCGGCTCCCCAACGGTGCAGAGCCGATCCTCCTCATTGAGGATCATAACCTCCTTATTGGCACAAGCCTTCCCAATGGGAATGGGCTCCTGATCCGTAAATTCTCTCTTAATGGGGTACCATGTGCAATCCACGGTCACCTCCGTAGGACCGTACAAGTTGGTATACTGTACATCGGGAAGAGCACGGCGCCAGATATTCAGCTGCTTAGCTTGCAGAGCCTCGCCCCCAAGCAAAACTCGTTTCAAATATAAAGGCTGATACTTTTCCAGAACCCCGGAATTGGCTGTCATATGGAAGGCAGCCGTTGCCCAAGACAGGGTGGTGATCTTCTTCTCGTTGAGCAGCTCCACCAGTAGCTTCGGGAAGAGGAAGCATTTTTTCGGCAAAATATAGGTTGTTGCCCCGGTCTTCAGGGTCAGATACAGATCCTTCACCGACAAATCAAAGAAGAAGGGTGCCTGATTGCCCAGCCGATCCTCATGGGTCACACCGGTAATGTCCTCATACCACTGAGCAAAGTCCATAACACTGCGGTGGGAGATCAGGATCCCCTTCGGCTTCCCGGTGGAACCGGAGGTGAAGATCATATAGGCAGGATCCACATCCAGGCAGCGGCTTCGGACGGTATCCAGCAAATCTGTAACAAGTGGATGGGCTGCAGCTTCCCCGATCTCTAAGACAGGGCAGTTGACTGTGATCTTGCCCAGCACCTTCTCCTCCTTGGGACCGTAGAGAAGTGCCGCCGGTTGGATCTGTTCCAGAATATCCATCATTCTCTGTGGAGGCATAGCAGCATCCACAGGCACATAGCAGCAGCCTGCATAGAGCGCACCCATGTAGCCCTCTACACTGTACACGGTTCGCCCTGTCAGCACTGCCACAGGACGAGTGGTAAGCCCATTTTTGCAAAGCAAGGCAGAGCCGATGCCCTTCGCACGCAGCACCAGCTCTCGGAAGGAAAGCTCCCGTTCCTCATCCGCAAAGGCGATCCCCTCCGGGAGCCTTCGGGCAGTCTGTTCCAAATACTCCAATACCGTTCTTTCCAAGCTATCTCTCAGCCTTTCCGCTAAAAACCGCATTTCTTTTCATTATACAATTCAGTAAATTAAAAGTCAAGAACCAGCACAGGAATTGCCCACAATCAATCCCAGGAATTGCCCACGACCCAAAATCAAATTCCGATTTGTCGAACAGTTTGATTTACCCCTTCGTAGGGGCGCGCATTGCGCGTCCGGTTCATGGCGTAACGCCATGAACACAAAAACCTCCGAAAATGATGTAATTTCTCCAAAAAACGAAACATTTTTCACAACCACCAATTCTTGGTGGTTGTCGGACGCGCAATGCGCGCCCCTACGAATGGTACGATAAATCGGAAGTTCGGGTGTTTTGGGGAGAAGGGCGTGCTGTGGCTTTGATGCGGAACGATTTTTGAAGAAAATGTAAAGTTTTTCTTGCTTTAGTGTGTAAAATATGTATAATAATAATAGATTTATTTTATAATAGGAGGAATTCATATGAACCAATGGCACAGATTACTTTCCCGACTACTGATCATAGCCATGCTGTGTACGCTGCTCCCTGTCGTCGCCTCTGCAGCAGGCTATAATCTGAACGACGGGGGCTACACCAGGATCGGCTATTTGCCCAATGACTATGTAGCAACTCAAGGCATGGCAGCGGACGAGAACTATGTCTATTCTCTGAAGACCCCTTCCGGCGGCTACAACAGTGCAATCATTTACCGCACCTCCATCCACACAGGGCAAACCGTGGCTCTTGTGAACGCAGACAACACCTCTACCTGCGTCCTCAACGGTCTGGGACACGGCAACGATATGGCAGCTGTGACCTACAACGGCAAGACCTACCTCTATGTGACCACCATGTACCATGTGGGTCATGCGGAGTATTCCGCCCATACCATCTGGAAGTTAGAGGTCAGCGGCAACACCGTTCGCCGTGTAGCATACTACGATATCAATGACGGTGCAAACCCCATTAACTTCGTTGCTTTGACTGTTCACAGCTTCCAAAACGGCACAGTCAGACTTCTGGGTGCGATCAACACCATGGTATTCTATATGGATATTGGGATCAATCAGGGCAGCGGCAGTGTGACCTGTAAGTACATCTGTCCCCTGAATTATAATAGTATCACCGTTCCCACAGGGGCTCCCGGCTACGGCGGCACCGGTTCTTACGGAGTTCAGGGCATGACCTATAACAATGGTCGTCTGTACTTCGTTATGACGAACAATTTCGATTACCGCAACAAGAACTTTATCATTGCCTATGATCTGAGCAATCTTGCAGACGGAAATCTGCGGCAAAACCTTCAGTCAGATACCATCTACCTGACCTCCAACTATTATTGGTACTTCCTCGAGGTGGAGAGTGTGGATGCGGTGAACGGCAGAATGTACTTCATCGCTAACGCAGGCAGCAGCGGCGGATACTATAATAATGAGGACTTCGTAGGCTGTTTCAATCACCTCTATGACACAGATCCCAACGGCATGCTTCTGGAATTCGAATCCGGCAGCCGTGAGACCAACTGGAATTGGAGACATTATATTGCCACCTCCGGTGCCAGCATCAGCCCCAATCCCTCTGCCGGCAACGGCTATCTCAGCGGCACCTTAGGCGCACTGACTTCTGAGGGCATGACCAGCACGGACTCCTATGTTCGCATGACCGCCTTCGATGTGCTGTATAAGATCAAGGCAGGAGACATTATGGAGATCGCCTTCGACTATGAGCACATCTCCGGCACAGCCTCCAATACTGCGGCGGTCTTCTTCACCACCAACACCGTAGGATACTTTACAGGAGACCGTATGTTTGCGGGAACTCCCCATCAGTTCCATAATGGCAGGAATGTGCTGCAGTTCGCCCTCAGCACCTCCTCCGCTACTGCGGTGGGAGAGTTCATCAGCCAATTCCGAATCGACCTCTTCGACGGCGGCTCCAATGATTTCAAGGCGAAATATGCCATTGACTATATTTACATCGGTCAGCCTCAGAACGCTCCCCAGAACAAGCTGGACTATCTGGGCAACGGAGACTTCGTCTACATGGACTTCGTTCCCTCCAGCCCCATGAGTGCCAACAACAATTGGAGCGGCAACAGCATCACTGCTCTGGTCAACCACAGCAACGGCACTCTGAACGGGGATATCTTCGGCGGCGATCCCTTCCTGTGCACCGAGGGAATGCCCGGTATGAAGATCAAGAGCGACGATATTCTTGAGGTTCGGATGAAGACCACCATTACCTCCGGCAATGCAGGGCACTTGGAGATCTTCTACGCAACAGACAAGGCTCCCGGCTACAGCGGCGAAAGGATCTTCGCTTTCCCCATCTATGCCACAGGCGAGTATCAGGTGGCATATGTGAAGTTCCCTGCCAATATGGTGGGACATACCTTGACCAATATCCGTATCGATCCCGTTACCGCAGGTGGCAATGAGCCCCTCAAGGGCGGCTATACCATCGACTATATCTACGCAGGCAGACCCAACAATTCCCCCAAGAACAAGCTGGAGCACATGGGTGGTGGCCGCTTCCTCTTGGCAGACTTCGACAAGGAAGCCCCCCTGTGCGAGACCGGCAACTGGGTAACCAACAGCTGTACGGTCACAGGTGACACTGCCGCAGGAATCCTCAAGGGAACCTACAAGGGCGGCGACCCCTATGCAGAGTCCCGTGGCAGCTTCCTCTACAGCATCCAGAAGGGGGATGTGGTGGAGATCCGCATGAAGAGCAATGTAACCGGCGGCAAGTCCAATAATCAGATGGAATTCTTCTTCGTGACTCTGGAGAAGCCCACCTACGGTGCAAGCGGCTATCTGACCGAGATCTTCATGCAGGACAACACCTACCAGACCATCCGCATGACCATTCCCGACAGCTTCGCAGGGCAGACCGTTAACGGTATCCGCTTGGATCCCCTTTCCAATGGGGCCAACGATGCCCTGTCCGGCACCTTCGAGGTAGACTACATCTACATGGGGCCCAAGGATCAAGCTCCTGCCTCTATTTATACCGTCACATTCTGTGATGAGGATGGAAAGGTCCTGCAGACCCTCACCGTCTCCGAGGGTGAGGAGGTATCTTACAGCGGCGAGGCTCCCACCAAGGCCTCCGACCAGCAGAAACATTACACCTTCACCGGCTGGGTAGATGAGGCAGGTAATGCCGCCGACCTGAAGAACATCCGCTCCGATGTGAAGGTCTACGCAGCCTTTAAGACAGGATACCACGACTTCACGATCCAGGTCACCAAAGAGCCCACCTGCTCCGCAACCGGCATCGAGACCTACTCCTGCGCCTGCGGATGGAGCTATACCGAGACCCTGCCCAAGACCGATCACAGAACAGAGCTGAAAAACGCAGTTGCCCCCACCTGCTCCAAGGAGGGTTACAGTGGGGACTATGTCTGTAAGGACTGTGGCACCGTAACCAAGAAGGGCGAGACCCTTCCCAAGACAGAGCACAGCATCGTCATTGACAAGGGCTATGCTGCCACCTGTACCGCTGTGGGTAAGACCGACGGCTCCCACTGCAGTATTTGTAAGGAGGTCATTACGGCACAGCAGGACATCCCCATGATCCCCCACAGCCCCGTGACCATCCCCGGCAAGGCCTCTGATTGCATGAACCACGGTCTCAGCGACGGAGAGGCATGCAGCGTCTGCGGTAAGATCCTGAAGGAGCAGACCCAGCTGCCCCTGGGCGGTCATACTCCTGTTGTGGTTCCCGGCACTCCTGCCACCTGCCTGAACTCCGGACTCAGCGACGGAGAGCAGTGCAGCCTGTGCGGTGAGATCCTGAAGGAGCAGATCCCTGTAGCACGTCTGGGACACAGCTTCACCATTTATGAGGACCAGGGCGAAGAGCACCTTGTCCGCTGCGACCGCTGCAGCAAGACCAAGACCGAGCCCCACAGCTATACAGAGGGCAGCTGCCTCTGCGGCAGCACAGAACAGCCTGAGCCTACCGTAGACGAGGCAGTGGTGATCCGTCACACCCTGAATCTGGCAGGAGATATTTCTGTGAACTATGTGGTTGCCGCCGATCTGCTGGCGAACTATGACAGCTTCCGAATGGAGTGCAGGATCCCTGTGTACGAGGGCAACAGCTATGTAGGGGAACAAACCCTTGTTCTGGAGCCTGTTCTCAAGGGCAGTATGTACTACTTCGTCTTAGACGGCATGACTGCGGTGCAGATGAACGATACCGTTCTTGCACAGCTGCACATGACCAAGGGAGAGGAGCAGTTCCTGTCCGTCACAGATTCCTACAGCGTGGCTACCTATGCCTATTCCCAGCTCCGCAAGGAGGGCAGCTCTCAGGCACTGAAGACCCTCTGCGCAGACCTGCTCCAATACGGTGCAGCGGCACAGACCTTCAAGGGCTACCGTACAGATGCCCCTGCAGATGCACAGATGAGCCTCTTAGAGCTGATGCTCATGAGCGATCTGGGAACCGTTAGCTTCCAAAACATCAATGAGACCATCCCTGCTGCAGCCCAACCTACGGTTAGCTTTGCAGGCAAGTCCCTGAATCTGACCTCTAAGGTCGGTCTGAAGTACATCGTGGATCTCAGCAGCTATACGGGAGCTCCCGATGCACTGAGCCTCCATATCCGTTACACAGATGGAGAGGGGCAGCCTCAAGAGGCTGTGGTAACTCAGATCGAAGACTACGGCAAGGACGGCTTGTATGCCTTCACCTTCGACGGCTTGCAGGCAGCGGAGCTCCGCACCGTTGTGGAGGCTACGGTATATGAGGGCAGCAGCCCTGTTTCTGCCACCCTCCGCTACAGTGCCGACACCTACGGCAACGGACGGACCGGCATTCTGCTGACCCTGTGCAGAGCCCTCTTTGCCTACAGCGACAGTGCAAAGGCTTACTTCGCAAGCTAAAGCCCATCTCCCTGCTGATACAACGCCCCTAATGTAGGGGCGAGTATCATCCGCCTTCGCAGGTTCAATGTAAAAATCATCATTTGATGCTCCATGCGTAGGGGCGCGCATTGCGCGTCCGACAACCACCAAAAATTGGT
>JAGBGB010000116.1 GCA_017936205.1 Oscillospiraceae bacterium | reverse complement strand
TAAAGGTGATAGCCTAAATCGGAATTTACCGCACCCTTCGTAGGGGCGCGCATTGCGCGTCCGACAACCACCAAGAATTGGTGGTTGTGAAAAATGTTTCGATTGTTTGGGAAATACATTATTTTCGGTGGTTTTTGTGTTCATGGCGTTACGCCATGAACCGGACGCGCAATGCGCGCCCCTACGCAGCGGTGAACGAAGCAGCTCGTCAAATCGGAATTTGACGCACTGTTTGCCAAATTTACACCGAAGCCATCGAACAGAGCAACAAATCTATCCTATTTGTCCGTAGGGAACGGCCTATGTGCCATTCCCTAGGTTGTTGAAATTCGTAGGTGCAATTTCAGAAGAAATGAACTGTAAAGCTTAATGTGCTTCCGGTATTTTTACCTGTTTTCGAATACTGTTAATTTGTTTGGATTGGGATGGCTCCCGGAACGGCACATAGGCCGTTCCCTACGGCATTGTTCGAATCTCTCACTGATAAATCGGACTTTTGCGGTGGATGGGAAAAAGGCTGCCTTACCTGTACACAGGTGAGGCAGCCTCTTTTATTGGGTTCTTCAGTTCATAAAATAGGACTTTGCGCAGTCACTATAGGCAAAGAGAGCCTTACACAGGACGCCAAGAGTATCTGTCTTGTTATTGCCGTAAGTGTCCGGGCTGTATTGCAGGGTGCAGGAGATAGGAGTATCCCCTTCATATACCTGCACAGAGAGCACTGTACGCAGCTCCGCTGCAAGGAGACCATCAAAGTCAAAACAGTACAGCATGGTGTTTGGCTGATAAAGGATGGGATTTTCTACACAGTTCGTAACCGTCTCGCCCTTGGTGTTCTTGTAGCTGATCCTAAGCTGCAGTGAGGTGGGATCAACCTTATAGCTTGCTGCATCGAAAACAAACTTCAAAGCTACCTTGCTCTCCAAATTCAAGGACTTGCCTGCCCAAGTAACCTTGGGGGAAGCTACATCATCGAGAATACGGTTGGTGCTTTGGAAGGTCACAGCATCCAGATCGGTCAGATAGGCTCTGTGCTCCGGAGTCATAGCTGCATCGGGGAGAGCGTTGACACAGTAGTTCTTGTAGATCTGGGCTTGTGCACCGTAGCGCAGCAGATTGGCGCACAGTGCTTTCAGTTCCTGAGAAACATCCTCCTTGTTCAGCTGAGCGTAGGCGTAGCTCGCAATGCTGTAGCTGTCCTTGTTGGAAATGTAGGACTGACCGTTCTTACTCATGATCAGAGTAGACTCTACTATATGGTTCATACTCACAGCATTGAGACCGTTCAGAGTAAAGTAATAGTAGCTGCCGTTAAGCTCAGGCTGGATCTGCAGGGTCTTGACGCCGGTCTGAATGTTGTTTTCGAATACGGGGATCTCGCAGTTGAGATAGAAGTTCTCGTAGCCTGCCAGCAGAGAGGATTTTACAGCGTAATTAATAGAAATATCGCTGGCAAGATTCAGGGAGTGCTGGATCACAATGCTTGTATCCACAGTCTCTTCTGCGGCTTGCTTCGCACCGCAGACACAGCTTCCGTCTACGAAGCTGTGAGCCTGATTCACCGTCTTGGAGCAACGGCTGCAGACAGCGCTGTGGGTGTCACCGTTGTTGGTGTAGCTGTAGTCGTGTCCAAGTCGAGGCAGAACCTCCGGTGCCTTGACAATAATACCGCAGTCAGCACATCTCAGGCCATCGGAGATGCCGGAGTTCAGACAGGTGGCAGGGGTTCCCACAATGACTTCCGTTCTGTGCTCAGCAATGGGCAGAACTTCCTGCTTCACAAGAATTTCTCCACAGGTATCACAATGGGAACCGTCACTGAGACCGGTAGCAGTACAGCTTGCAGCATAGCCCTTATCGGTAACAGGGATATGGGCAAGCTTAGCAATCGCTGTGCCGGTGGAAATAGGAGCATTGCAGACGCTGCAAACCGTATCCCCGGTGTAGCCCTCTGCAGTGCAGGTAGCAGCCTTGGCATTGATAAGCTTTGGAGTATGCTCTGTTTTTGCAATGGCTTCGGTATAGCTTCTGCCACAGCTGCAGGTCAGGGTCTTCAGACCTTCTGCGCTGCAAGAGGGGTCGGTATTGATCTTCTCTGTGTAGCTGTGAGTTGTGGCGGTAAAGCCTGCATAGACCTTCATATCCGTCTGAATATTGGTCAGGGTCGCTGCACTGCCGCCAACGGAGCTGAGCCAAGTATTAAATGTATAGTGGTATGCATCGTCATATGCCTTGGTGGGAGTTGTTCCGGTATAGGTAGCAGTGCTCCCCTGCTTTACCTTAACGGCTTGGAGCGTTGTGCCTGCTTCATCGCAGAAGGTAACCGTATATTCCGGAGTTACAGCAAATTTTGTATTCAGCTTACCCACAAAGTCATATGCCTGATAATAACCGGAGACTCCCGCATTGGCTGCAAAATACATAACACCGTTACGGATCACGCAGCTTTCCAGCTCCATGAAGTAATTATAGGTACTGGAGGTCATATAGATGCTTTCTGAGGCAATGGGAGTTCTGGTGTCCTTATTCGCAGGATAATCACT